>JAYSSW010000798.1:0-14518 GCA_043720335.1 Planctomycetia bacterium | reverse complement strand
GGGCGCCGCGCGACGATGCGTCTCCGCGCGGCGATGCGCCCGCGTGACGACAAGATTTACATCATCGCGCGGCGCCCGCGCTCCGCTGCGCGTCGCGGCTAAACAAATGCCGCGCGCGGAGAAGCCGCCCCGGAATCGCATGGCGGCTTCTCGTGGTCGCTGGTCGCGGCTACTTGGCGTCTTCGACGCGAAAGATGTGGCGCAGGCCGCCGATGACGTGCTGCTGGAAGCGCGGGTCGCGCCACACCTCCTCGCGGTGGCCCAGGGCCGTGTAGAAGACGCGGCCCTTGCCGTAGTCGTTGGTCCAGGCGATCGGGTTGTCGCCGTCCTTGCGCCACAGGTTCTTGTGCGACTTCATGTCCATGCGCAGCAGCACGTGGACCTTGTCCTTGGCGTACGGCTCCTTGAACTGGTAGATCTCGTCCTCGATGTCGAACGACTCGCCGAGGTGCTTCGTCGCGGGGTGCTTGGTGTCCTCGACGATGACGCTGATCTTCTGGAATCCTGGCGGATGGCCGGCGAAGTAGGCGCCGACGAGGTCGCCGTACTCCTTCCACTTGTAGAAGGTGTCGGCGGCGCAGTGGCTGCCGCCGAAGCCCTTGCCGGAGCGGACGAAGCCGAGCAGGTCGGCCTTCTGGCTGTCCGACAGCGGCAGCTCGCCCGTCGTGTAGAAGAAGACGGCGTCGAAGTTCTTCAGGTTGTCGCCGGAAATCTCGCCGCGCGCGTCCTGCGAGCAGACCACGTCGAACAGGCCGCTCTCCTTCGACATCTTCATGAAGGTGGACTCGACCTCGCAGGGCGAGATCTTGGCGAGCACGTCGCTGCCGTCCTTGATCTCCAGTGGCGCGGCGAGCCTGCCGCTGAACGCGACGCGAACCTTCTTCGTCTTGGCGTCAACCGAGACGTTCAGGCCCGGCGTCTTGGGGAACTTCTCGGCGTCGGCCTTCGGATCGACGGTGACCTTGCGGGCGACGACGCTGTGGACGAAGCCCTTCGACTCGGTGATGAGCAGCACCTTCTTCTTGGCGCCTGCTTCCTGAGCAAGCCCGGCGCCCGGCGCCAGGGCGACGCCCAGCGCGAACAGCGTGATGGCAATCAAACGTCTCATGCGGCCCTCGAAAATGGTGGCGAAAGTCGTGTTCCGTTTCGCAGGCCCCACGGTACAAGCGTCCTTCGCCGCATGCAAACGAAAAGCACCGCGAGGCAGCGGTCATTTCTTGCCGCTCCGCAGGATCAGTCGTTGCTGCGTCGCGCGCCGCTGAGCTTCGAGGCGCATCAGCTCCGCGAGGCGGCTGCGCGAGCCGGGGTCGTCCTTCTTGATGTCGTCGGCACGGGCCTTGCGCCAGGCCTCGTAGCGGAGGTCGACGTCCCGGCGCTTCCAGGCGTTGTACTCCCAGAAGAAGGTGGCGATGACGTGCGCCTTGTCGTCGGGGCCGAGCGCCCAGCCGGTCATCACGTCGGCCTCGTCGGCGTGGTTGCAGAGGAAGCGGCAGTGCAGCAGCGTGCTCTCGTTGTCCTCCTTGGACCTGCCGCGTCCTGACCCTTCGCCGGACGTGCCGGGCTGCTCAAGCAGCCGGTTGAGGCGCTTGATGGACCGGTTGCGCTCGTCGGAGGCGATGGCGGACGTGGCGTTCGACAGGCCCTGCAGCGGCGTGAGCAGCTCGTGCTGCAGTTCGTCGCTGGGCTTGGCGCCGGAGTCGATCTCGACGAAGATCACGCCCCGGTCGCGCAGGTTTTTGAGGATGTTTCTCGCGGAGGTGCGGTTCTCCTGCGAAACGAGCGGGTCGTTGGTGGTCGACGCCGACTCCAGATGCTGGACGATCTCGACAAGGGTGGGGATGCCGGTGTTGTCGTTGACGCCGCCGTCGAGGAGGGCGACCTCGGTCTGCTCGGCGCCTGCGAGCCAGCCGTTGCGGTCCCATTCGAGGAGGATTTCCAGGGCGGACGCGCGGAAGTTCGCCGGCGCGCACGGGTCGGCGACCAGCAGTTGAAACTCCTGGAGGATCGCGCGCAGCCTCTCATGGGTCAGATAGCGTCTCTCCAGCTTCGGGGTCGGCGTTACGCCCTCGGCTTTTCCCATACCCATGCCCTTGCCCTTGCCGCTCCCCTTCTTCTTGTCCAGATCGGCAAGCTCCGGGATGAGGTTCAGTTCGCGGGGCAACATCTCCCAGAGCGCCCTGGCGTTGTCGTCGTAGCGGGCCATGAGGGAGTTGAACGCGCCGTCGAGGGGCAGCTTTTCCTCGTGCTTGTCGACTTCCTTGAACAGCCGCAGCTTGCGGTGGAGGTAGCCGCTCGGGTAGCCCCAGGGGAAGTTCGAGGAGGCGCGCACGCCCTGCGCGAGGGACAGCGGGTAGCCTGCGACCAGGTCGCTCGACGAGGAGGTGTAGGGGATGGACGGGTCGTAGGATCCCTCGTCGGCCAGCACCAGCTTGAACATGCGGCGCGGCAGCTCGGGGAAGCCGAGGACCACGCGCCCGCCGTGGCGCACGCTGGTGGCGTTCAGGGCGAGCAGGGGCCGGCCCGGGTCGTGCTTCTGGTTGTCGTGGTCTTTCCAGTCGAACTTCTGTTCCCAGAAGTTCTGCAAACTGCCTCCGCGATCGATGCTGAGCGACAGGACGCCGCGCAGCAGGGGGGCCATGTAGTCGGTGCACATGTCATCGACGAAGGGCCGCAGCCGCATGCGCCGGAGCATGCGGTGCGAAAGCTCGGTGAGTGAATTGTTCGGGTCGCGCAGGCTGGGAACGCCGTGCCTGTCCTCCGCGATCTCACGGTAGTACTTCGACAGCTTGACGATGTCCGCCTCGGTGTTCCGCGCTTGCTCGTTGCTGAAGGAGTTGCGCAGGACGTAGCCTTCGTTGAACGCCGGGTCCGCGCCGCCGGTGGCGAAGCGCGCCGACGCCAGGCTGCCCCCTGAGACGCTGCTGACGAGCAGGACGCGGTCGGCCCAGGTCTGTTTCGCGGCCGCCGCGTCGGCGCCGGGCGGGAACGGCTCGTTGGCGAGGGCTTCGAGGACCAGGGCGGTGAACAGGGCCGCGCGCGACCCGCCGCCGCTGGCCGCGACGAGGACGACGGGTTGCTTGTCGTTGCCGATGTGCTTGAGGCGCGCCTCCATCTGGCGATACCAGTTCACTCCTTCAGGCGTCGCCAGCGGCGGCGGCGCGACTTTCGAGGTGGCGGCGTGGTCGCGGTGGAGGAAGGTCGGGCTTAGGCCCCAGATGGCCAGCCCCGCAACGACGGCGAGCGCGACCTGACGCACCGGCATGCGCCATTCCAGGTGGCAGACGTCGACCCAGGTGCAGGCAACCACCACCAGGAAGATGAGGTGGAACATCGCCCAGATCGAGCACAGCCGGTACGAGAAGTCCTCATGAAAGTGGGCTGCGATCCAGAGAACCTCGCCGAACAGCAAGGAGGAGAACACGAGCGCGAGCAGTCTCCCCGTGGTCCTGGAGGTGGGCGACAGCGTGTTTTCCCTGGAGAACACGCCCAGCGCCACCATCCAGGCGCCGAACACCGCCGGCAGGAAGATCAACTGTCCAGCCAGCTCGTCCGAGAGGGGGTAGCTGTCGCACAGCGGGCTGAACAGTTCGTGGTAGTAGGCGTAGACGCAGATCGACACGACCGCCATGGCCGCGCCGGCCACGATCAGCGTCTTTTGCCTGCCCTTCTGGACCAGGAACTTGTCCAAGAGATGGACCCAGAGCGATGCCATCAGCCAGTTCAAGCCGAGAAGAAGCAGGTTCACCGCTGACACGGGAAGCAGCAGCGTGGTCACTGCGATCAGCAACCATTTGCAGGCCTTGCTGTTCGTCTCGGAAAACACATTCCAAGGCAGCATCGCCCCCAATTGCAGTGTCGGAGGCGTACTTTCCTGGCCGTCGCTCAGCCGGACTTGTTCGAGCTGGTTGCGGCCCAGCCAGCGGAGGACCACGACCCACGACAGAAAGTACGCCGAACCGAGCAATGGCACCGCGATCCAGGCCAGCACCGCGACGTAGCGAGGCTGCACGGCTTCGGAAGGCAGACGCAGAATGTGAAGGATCTCGCGCTGCGCCAAATCGGCCAGGGCGGGGCTGGCGATCACGACGAACGGGACGCCGATCACCCCCAGCAGCACCAGCATGCACTTCTCATGCAGACGGAGGATCGTCAGCCAGGAGGCCAGGTAGAACATCAGCAGCAGGGGAACGAACAGCGTGAAGCCGAGTGCCGACAACCACTGCTCGCCCTGGTCCTGCACGCGGGGCAGCTTGCGCCACAAACTCGCCAGCTGCGGCACATAGAGGACCGCGCCAACGACCACCAGCGACGACGCGAGGGCGAAAAGGTGGCGGTCGATCACTTCCTGCATTTCCGCCAGGACGTTTCTCAGCCATGAATTGGATGCATTGGGCGACGACATTTTCGCAACCTCTGTAGGGGAGTTGTGGTGCGGTTGATTGAGTGTAACCGATCCAGTTCCGATAGCAAGGTCCGTTGCGGCGCGGCGAAGGCCGGAAATCGTACAATCAACCACAAACCTTTCCCCCCAGGCTTCGTGGCCGCTCCCGGATGTCGCTCAACCAACTCACGATCGTCGGCGTCGGTCTCATCGGCGCATCCCTCGGCCTCGCGGCCCGGCGCCTGGGCCTGGCGCGGCGCGTCGTCGGCCTGGGCAGAAGCGCCGCTTCGCTGGAGCTTGCGAAGTCGCTCGGCGCCATCGACGAAGGCTGCGTCGAAAGCCGCGCCGCCGTCGCCGACGCCGACCTCGTCGTCGTTTGCACGCCGGTTGATCTGATCGCGCCGCAGGTGCTCGAACTCGCGAATCACTGCAAGCCGGGAACGCGGTTCACCGACGCCGGCAGCACCAAGGCGCTGATCGTGAAGACCATTGAGGCGTCGCTGCCAGCGCATGTTCACTTCGTCGGCGGACATCCGCTGGCGGGGTCGGAGAAGAAAGGCCCGGAGCACGCCGACGCGAACCTTTACCGCAGCCGCTGGACCGTGCTGACGCCGACGCCGCGCACGCATCCCGATGCTCTGGCGCAGGTCCGCACGTTCTGGGAAGCGCTCGGCTCGCACGTTCGGCTGATGTCGCCGGAAGCGCACGACGAAGCCCTGGCACTGACGAGTCATCTTCCCCACCTGGCCGCGTCGGCGCTGGCGGGGCTGCTGCCGGCGGCCGCGTTCGACTTGGCCGCGACAGGCTTCCGCGACACCACTCGCGTCGCGGCCGGCGACCCCGCCTTGTGGTCGGCCATCTTCCAGCACAACCGCGACGCCCTGCTCGCCTCGCTCGGCCAACTGGAAGCCCGGCTGGCCGACTTCCGCCTCGCCCTCGAAGCGTCCGACGGAACCCGCGTTCAAGACCTGCTCGTCCAAGGGAAGAAGGTGCGCGATGCTCTGGGAAGTTGAGATTTTCCCGCTCGGCCACGACGCCGAACGACAGCGCGCCGGCGCCGAGTACGACTTGCTCGTGCATGGCAGAGAGGCGCACGCCACCGGCGCCGAGACCATCGCCCAAACCGCGCGCGGCTTCCTGCTGCGCGGCGTGTTGACACAGGAGCAGGTCGAGCAGCTCGCCCAAGAACTGCTCGTCGATGCCCTCGTCGAACGCAGCGAGATTCGCTCCGCGCCCGACGACGGCACGCTTGAATCGGCGGGCGAAACCGTCCTGCTGAAACCCGGCGTCATGGACCCGGTTTCGCTCAGCGTCATCGGCGCCGCCCGCGACCTCGGCGTCGAACTCGAAGCGGTCCACACCTTCCGCCGCTACTTCTGGACCGGCGAGAAATTCGACCGAGCGACGATGCTGCACCGCGTCCTGTGCAACGACGCCATCGAGCAGGTCGTCGGGGGCCGGCTCAGCGTGAAGGACCTGGGGCTGTCGTCGGCGTCGAAGTTCGAGCGCGTCGTCGTGCCGATCCGCGGCCTCGATGACAACGCGCTTGTCAAACTCAGCAAGGAAGGCCAGCTCTCGCTTTCGCTCGACGAGATGAAGACGATCCAGGCCCACTACCAAACCAACGGCCGCGACCCGTCCGACGTGGAGCTGGAGAGCATCGCGCAGACGTGGTCGGAGCACTGCTCGCACAAGACGCTCAAGGGCCGCATCGACTTCGACGGCAAGCGCTACGACAACCTGCTCAAAGAAACGATCTTCGGCGCCACGCAGCAGATCCGCGCCAAGCTCGGCGCCGACGACTGGTGCGTCAGCGTCTTCGAGGACAACGCCGGCATCGTCAAGTTCGACGACAAGCACAACGTCTGCTTCAAGGTCGAGACGCACAACCACCCCTCCGCCATCGAACCCTACGGCGGCGCGAACACCGGCCTCGGCGGCGTCATCCGCGACCCGCTCGGCACCGGCATGGGCGCCAAGCCGATCTGCAACACCGACGTCTTCTGCTTCGCCCCGCCCGACACCCCCGCCGAGTCACTGCCCCAGGGCGTGCTGCATCCGAAGAAGGTGATGAACGGCGTCGTCGCCGGCGTCCGCGACTACGGCAACCGCATGGGCATCCCCACCGTCAACGGCGCCGTCTGCTTCGACCCGCGCTACCTCGGCAACCCGCTCGTCTACTGCGGCACCGTCGGCGTCCTCCCCGTCGACCAGTGCTTCAAGGCCGCCCAGCCCGGCGACCATATCGTCGCCGTCGGCGGACGCACCGGACGCGACGGCATCCACGGCGCCACGTTCTCCTCCATCGAGCTGACGACCGAGTCCGAGAAAGTCTCCGGCGGCGCGGTGCAGATCGGCAACGCGATCACCGAGAAGAAGATGCTCGACGTGATCCTGCAAGCGCGCGACCTCGGCCTGTACCACGCCATCACCGACTGCGGCGCCGGCGGCTTCAGCTCCGCCGTCGGCGAGATGGGCGAGAAGATCGGCGCCCGTGTTGAACTGGATAAAGCTCCGCTCAAATACCAGGGGCTGACATACACCGAGATCTGGATCTCCGAAGCCCAGGAACGCATGATCCTGGCAGTGCCCCCCGCGAGCTGGGACAAGCTGCACCAGCTCTGCGCCAGCGAGGAAGTCGAAGCGACCGTCATCGGCACGTTCAAGGCGACGGGCCGACTGCAGCTCCACTTCCACGGCGAGCAGGTGGCCGACCTCGACATGCACTTCCTGCACGACGGCCGACCGCCGGTGGTGCGGCAGGCGACCTGGAAGCAGGCCGTCGCCACCGAATCGCCCTCGACAACGACGATGCCGATGGGCGACGTGCTGCTGCAGATCCTCGGCAGCTACAACGTCTGCAGCAAGGAATCGATCATTCGCCAGTACGACCACGAGGTCCAAGGCGGCTCCGTCATCAAGCCGCTCGTCGGCGTCGCGAACGACGGGCCGAGCGACGCGGCGGTGGTGCTGCCAGTGCTTGGCTCGTGGCGCGGCCTGGCGATTGGCTGCGGGCTGAACCCGCGCCTCGGCGACATCGACCCCTACGCGATGGCCGCCCACGCCATCGACGAAGCGGTCCGCAACGTTGTCGCGGTCGGCGCCGACCCTTCGCGCATCGCATTGCTCGACAACTTCTGCTGGGGCAACACGCAGCGACCGGAGCAGCTTGGCTCGCTGGTCCGCGCCGCTGAGGCGTGCCGCGACCTCGCCCTCGCTTTCGCCATGCCGTTCATCAGCGGCAAGGACAGCTTGAACAACGAGTTCAACGCCAAGGGGAAGCACATCATCATCCCGCCGACGCTGCTCATCAGTGCGATGGGGCAGGTCCCCGACGTGCGCAAATGCGTGACGATGGACCTGAAAGAGCCGGGCAACGCGCTGTACCTGATCGGCGTCACCAAGGCCGAAATGGGCGGCTCGCACTTCCATCTCGTCACCGGCCAAACCGGCGGGTCGATTTCGCCGGTCGATGTCGCGCTGGCGCCGACGCTGTTCGCGAAACTGCACACGGCCATCACCACGGGCCTCGTGCGGAGCTGCCACGACCTGAGCGAAGGCGGGCTGGCCGTCGCCCTCGCCGAGATGGCGTTCGCGGGTGGCGTCGGCGCCGACGTGACCAATCTCGCGGGGACGGGATCGCTGCCGGACGCCGTGCTGCTGTTCGCGGAAAGCCCGACGCGCTGGGTCGTCGAAGTGACGCTGAAGAACGTGGCTGCGCTGGAGCAGCAGTTTGCCGGCGTGCCGTTCACGAAGCTGGGCCAAACGACGAAGGAGCCGCGCTTGCGAATCGCGGGTGCGTCTAACGAGTGGGCCGTCTGGCTGCCGCTGCCGCAGCTCAAGGACGCCTGGCAGAAACCGTTGAGATAACGAACCCTGAGCGCAAGCGAGGGGATCGCAGCGAACCTTGCAGGCGGACATTCTCGTTCCGCGAGTCAACAAGTGATCCCCTCGCTTGCGCTCAGCGTTAGTGAGGGCGAGTTTTTTCCTGTTCGAGTGCGGCATTGCAAGGAACGCCATGCGGGTCGAAGTCACCACCCACTACCTGGAGATGCACGAGCCGGGCGAGCTGCGCCCGAAGGTCGCCGCACGCCCGGACGTGGCGCTGGGTCGCGTGCCGGCGCCGATGCCGGAGCTGAACCGCTTCTTCTACACGGCGGTCGGCGGCGACTGGTACTGGATCGACCGCCTGCGCTGGACCCGCGACGACTGGCTGCGCTGGTTGGATCGGTCATCGCTGGAGACGTGGGTGCTGTCGGTCGGCAACGTGCCGGCGGGCTACTTCGAGCTGGAGATGCAGGAAAGCGCCGCCGTCGAGATCGCCTACTTCGGCCTGCTCCCGCCGTTCATCGGCCAAGGGCTGGGCGGCCACCTGCTGACGTGCGCCATCGAGCGTGGCTGGCAGATGGGCGCGAGCCGGGTCTGGCTGCACACCTGCTCGCTCGACCACCCGAACGCCCTGGCCCATTATCAAGCGCGCGGCCTGAAGCTCTTCCACGTCGAAACCGAGACGAAGGATCTGTCGGAGCAATCGTGCGGCCCCTGGCCCGGCGCGAAGTGATCCAATCTCGTCCTGACGCATGAAAAATCCAGCGAAAGCCCAGGGATGGCTATCCCTGGGGATTTGCATACCCAGGGCATCAGCCCTGGGCTTTCGATGGAAACATTTACGGCTGCGCATTTCTGCGAAGCCGCGCTGACTTTGCCGATTCCGCGCTTTCGTGCGACTTTTCGTGTTGTTCCGCCTCGCTTGCATCACAATCGCTGCAACTCGCGCCGTCGTCATGCGCCGCTCGCCACACCGCGCCGATGAATAAACGGCACAACCCGCACGTTCGGCACGACCGCTTCCCTCGGCAGAGGAGTGACGCTCCATGTCCCCGATCCGCACCCGCTCATGGATGGCCTCGGCGATCCTCCTTTGCCTGTTCGTGCCGCCGCTGGCCCGTGCCCAGGAAGCGACGCTCGGCTTCGCGGAGTTCGAGAAGTCGCCGTGCGACGGGCTGTCGTTCGGCGTGCAGACCAATCCGAACACGGGCCAAACGGTGCTGACGCAGCCGCGCCGCTATGAGTTGTCGGAACTGGCGATCCTGTCGGGCAGCCCGATGGGCATCTCGGAGAAGCCGCACACCGGGCCGACCTCGACATTCTCCGACCGCTGGCATGCGCTGCCGCACCAGTATGAGGACCAGTTCTTCCGCTTGCTGAGCGACTACCGAAACATGTACTGCAGCGAGAACGTGCTTTGCCTAGGGCTGGCGGTCGTCATCGCGGCGCCGATCGCGAACACGAACGCGGACCAGCGGATCCGCGACTGGTACCAGAAGCACGCCCGTTCGCGCACGGCCGACGACATCTCCGACGCGGGCCGGCAGCTCGGCGACCACTGGGTCGTGCTGCCGTTCATGATCGGCGCGTCGCTCGGCGGGCGGCTGGTCCCCGACGAATGGCGTGGCGACGTTTTCAGCGAGTGGGGCGACCGCTCCTTACGCGCTTTGATGGTCGGCGCCCCGGCGGTGGGACTGCTGCAAATCGGCCTTGGCTCCAGCAGGCCCGGCGAGACCGGCTCGCGTTGGCGGCCGTTCCACGACAACAACGGCGTCGCCGGCCACGGCTTCGTCGGCGCGGTCCCGTTCCTCGCCGCCGCATCGATGACCGACTGCCAGCCACTGCGCTGGCTGCTCGTCGCCGGCTCGTTCTGGACGACCTGGTCGCGCGTGCACGACGATTCGCACTACACGTCGCAGGCGTTTCTCGGCTGGACCATCGCCTTCCTCGCGACGCAGGCCGTCAGCCAAACGCAGTTCGACGCGTCGAATCGCGTTTCGTTCCAGGCGTGCGACATCCCCAACGGCGTCGGCGTGGGCGTGATGTTCAAGTATTGAGCGAAGTCACGCCTTGCCGACGAGCTGGTTGAAGTCGTCCTCGGTGAGGACGGGGATGCCGAGTTGCTGGGCCTTGGCGAGCTTGCTGCCGGCGCTTTCGCCGGCGACGAGGTAGCTGGTGCTTTTGGAGACGCTGCCGGTCGCCTTGCCTCCGAGCGAGCGGATCACGGCTTCGATCTCCTCGCGGCTGTACTTCGTCAAAGTGCCGGTGACGACGAACGTCTTGCCGGTCAGGTTGACGCCGTCGACGGGGATCGTATTGCGTTCCTGCGTCAGCTTCAGGCCCAGAGTTCGCAGCTCCTCGATGGAGGCGCGGTTCGTCGGATCCTGGAAGAAAGCTTGGATCGCGTCGGCCATGATCGGGCCGATGCCGTTGACCTGCGACAGCCGTTCCGACGTGGCAGCCATGAGCGCGTCGATGTCGCCGAACTCGTTGGCGAGCAGGTCGGCCACGCTGTCGCCGACGTGGGGGATGGCCAGCCCGGCGAGGACGCGTCCCAGGCCGCGCTGCTTGCTGGCCTCGATGCCGTCGAGCAGGTTCTGGGCCGACTTCTTGCCCATGCGTTCCAGTTCGAGGAGCGGCTCGAAGGCGAGCCGATAGAGGTCGGGGATGCTGTGGACGAGCTTGGCGTCGACGAGTTGCTCGACGACCTTCTCGCCCAGTCCTTCGATGTCCATGTTGCTGCGCCGGCCGAAGGCGCGCAGCACCTCCTTCACCTGGGCGGTGCAGCGCTGGCCGCCGGTGCAGGTGTAGAAGGTGCCGTTCTTGTCGAGCACGACGGGGCTGCCGCACGACGGACAGGCCGACGGGAACTCGAACGCCTTCTCCGTGCCGACGCGGGCGCCCGGCTCGGAGCGAACCACGTAAGGGATGATCTCGCCCGCCTTCTCGACGACCACCATGTCGCCGACGCGGATGTCCTTCGACTTCATGAACTCGGCGTTGTGCAGGCTGGCTCGGCTCACGGTCGTGCCGGCCAGCTTCACCGGCTCCAGGTTCGCGACCGGCGTCAGCGTGCCGAACTTGCCGATCTGCACCTCGATGCTTTTCAGCTTCGTCAGCCCCTGCTCGGCCGCGAACTTGTACGCGATCACCCAGCGCGGCGACTTGGCGGTGGTCCCCAGCCGGCGCCGCTGGTCGAAGTCGTCGACCTTCACGACCATGCCGTCGGTTTCATAAGGAAGGTCGTGGCGCTTGGTCGCCCAGCTTGCGCAGTACTCGACCACTTCATCGATGGTGTCGAACGAGGCGATGTGCGGATTGACCGGGAAGCCGAAGCGCCGCAGCAGGTCGAGGGCTTCGAGGTGCGAGCGGACCGACACGCCTTCGCAGGCGCCGAGCGCGTAGGCGAACAAGCGGAGCTTGCGCTGGGCGACGAGCTTCGGGTCGAGCATCTTGAGCGAGCCGGCCGACAGGTTGCGCGGGTTGGCGGCCGGCTCCAGCCCCTTGGCGACGCGGGTCTGGTTGTATTTCGCGAAGTCGGCGCGGGTCATGTAGACTTCGCCGCGCGCCTCGAAGAGGGCTGGCGATTCGGGGAGCTTGAGCGGCACGTCGTGCATGGTGCGCAGGTTGTGGGTGACATCGTCCCCCTGCTCGCCGTCGCCGCGCGTGGCGCCGACCTCCAGCCTGCCGTCGCGGTAGGCGAGCGACATCGCGACGCCGTCGATCTTCAGCTCGACGACGTAGCGGACCGCCTCGCCCTTGAGCAGTTTCTTGACGCGCTTGTCGAACTCCTGCAGGTCGGCGGCGTTGTACGAGTTGTCGATGGAGAGCATCGGCTCGCGGTGGCGCACGGTCGCGAAGCCATCGACGGGCTGGCCGCCGACGCGCTGCGTGGGGCTGTCGGGCGTGGCGAGCTCGGGATGGGCCTCCTCCAGCGACTTCAGCTCTTCGAGCAGGCGGTCGAAGTCGCAGTCGGAGATCTCGGTCTTCGCCTCGACGTAGTAGAGGCGGTTGTGGTGGTCGATGAGCCGCCGCAGCTCCTCGGCGCGTTTCTGTGGTTTTGGCATGGCGAGCGCGTGTTGGGTGGTTGGAGGATCCCCGCCCGCGGCCCCTCGGCCGCACGGCGAACGGCCGCAGGATACCACGCCGTTCAGGCGCCATCCAGGTTGGTTGGCGGTTTCTCGTTTTCCGTTTTCCAGCGGCGGTAGCGGTCGAGCATCATGCTCGCCATGCCGAGGACGACGATGGCGGCGACTTCGTAAAGCACCCAGCGATAGCCGTGCGTGCGCAGCTCGTCGCGGAACGGCGACGGCGGCGGGATCGTGCCGGCCTCGATCGCCTTCTCTTCCAGCACCGGCACCACCGCGACGGCGAGCACCGTGATGACGAAGACGATGCCAAGGATCAGCAGCACCAGGTAGAACGGGTTGTGCGGTTCGTTGGGCTTCGGTGCGGGAGTCGTCATGCGGGTTGGTTCCAGGAAGTTTAGCCGCGACGCGCAGCGCGGACTTGACGCACGACCAGAACCGTTGTCGCCGCGTGGCGCCCGCGCTCCGCTGCGCGTCGCGGCTAAACGTCTCGTTCAGGGAACACGCGTCATTCTAATCCTCATCAGGTGCGTCGGCGAACCGAGCGGGTCGGGCGGGAACTCCTGGCGGTCGACTTCCGTGACATGCCAGACTGCCGCGTGGCGGCCGAGCTGCGCCACCACGAGCGCCGGATCGGCTTGCCCCTGCGAGAAGTGGAGCAGCCAGACCTGGCCCGTCGTCGCGGGGATGCCTTCGGCAGCGTTGAACCACGTGAACGGCACGTCGTCGCGGCGGAGGTACCATTGCAGGCACACGTCGACGCTGTGCGGCGGGCTGCACGTCAGCAGCGCGTCGCCCGGCTGAGTGTCGGCGCACACGGACGCAGCCCACTCGCGCATCTGGCGGTCGCGTTCGGTCTTGTGCGGCTTGCAAAAATCACGAACGATACCCACGATCGCGACGAGCGACAGCAGCAGGCAGCACACGGCGACGTTGCGGTCGCGCGACAGCGGCGTCCTGAATCGCTCGACGAGCCAGCCGACGCCGACTGCCATCAGCAGGATCACGAAGGGGGCGAGATGCTGTGAGACGCGGGCGCTGCAGCCATACGGGTACTTGTGCAGGCACGCGGCGACGAACGTCAGCGCGAACGGGGCGACACATAGCGTGAGCAACGTCCATTGGCCGCGCCGCCACAGCGCCACGCCCCCGATGAGGGCGACGAGGAACGAGAGCGAGCTGAGGCCGCGCGGCCCGCCGGCGGGGTAGGCGAAGAGGAAGCTGGTGTGCATGTCGAGCAGCCAGCCGGGCCATTGAAGGATGCTGTCGGGGGGGAACGCTTCGCGCCAGTAGGTCTGCATGAATTCCTGCGTGTCGCGTGCAGCGGAGCCGTTCGCCTGCTGCCGGCCGATCAGGAGGTAGTGCCCCAGGAACGACGCGATCAGCACGACATTGAACAGCACGAAGCGCACGCGCGTCGCAAGATCGGCGTCGCGCGAGCGCGTCAGCCAGGCGAGGCTGACCGCGCCGCCCACGAAGACGGCCGGGTACGACGACGCCAGAGCGAACGGCGTCAGCGCGAGCAGGGTTGCGAATCGCCAACGCGACGCGGACTGGATCGCGTGCAGGCCCGCCCAGGCGAGAGTGACTGCCATCAGCAGGTCGAAGGAATAGGGCTTCACTTCGCAGGCATGCCGAACGGGGAAGTACGAGACCGCGAAGATTGCCGACCCGAGTGTCGCTGCGACGGGCGGCAGGAACTGCCGGCACATCCGCGCGAACAGCAAGGTCGCCACGATCCCCGCGACGACCGACGGCAGCCGCAGCGACAGCTCCGAGGCGCCGAGCGTCAGCAGCGTCGCCTTGTGGATCCACAGGAACAGAAGCGGCGCGACCTGGCCCAGATGCAGCTTCTGCATCAGCCCGGCGTAGTCGCGGTCGAGCAGGTTCAGCAGGACGAAGACTTCGTCTCCCCAGAACGGGAATTGCAGCAGATAGCGGACCACGCGCCAGCCGACGCCGACCACCATCGGCAGGGCAAGCGCGAGCCAAACGATGCGCGGATTGATCCGGCGGACGGCGTGCTTCGACGCGTCGGCGGTCTCGGTCGGTTCCGTCAATCCAGCAGCCATGCCGGGTCATCCTTTTTCGCTGGCCCACGCGATCCGTGCAGTCCCAGACTTCACTAACCCTGAGCGCAAGCGAGGGGATCGCAGCGAACCATGCTTGCGGAAAGAGCTTGCTCATTCCGCGTGTCGTCAAGGTATCCCCTCGCTCAGGG
>JAYSSW010000797.1:0-3209 GCA_043720335.1 Planctomycetia bacterium | reverse complement strand
GGCCTGCGTAAGCGGGCTGGTCCAGATTTGCAGCGACTGGTATTTCCACCAGCCCGCTTACGCAGGCCGTTCGCCGGGCCTCGTCAGCAATCAGCTTGTATCACATTGCTTGCTTGAAGCGTGGGAGAAAGCCTTTTTCGCGCTCAATACTCCTCGTCGTCTTCGCGGTTGCCGACGATTTTCTGGAGGAGCTTCTGGAGTTCGGCGACGACCTTGGCGTCGATCTCGACCTCGACCTTGCGCTCGCCGCGGACGAGCAAGCAGAACTCGCTGTCGGGGTTGGCGGCGAAGGTTCGTTTGAGGTCCCCGAGCGAGGAGATGCGGAGCTTGCCCTGCCTGGCCATCGTCGATTCTCCTGGTGAAAAAGGCGGTTCCTCTTCGTGCGTCCCAAGGGGCGTTATACGATCCCATGTGTCAAATTGCGGGAATTCCCGATGAAATCCCGGAATTCGCGCGGTGTTCGAGCGGATCGCCGCTACATTATCGAGCAGCAAGCGCAGGTGCTTGCATCACTTCCGAGAAAGGGAACGACGATGGCGAAGGGCAACAACTCGCAGGGCAAGGACAAGAAGAAGGCTAAGGCCAAGGCGCCGGCCAAGGATCCCAAGCCGGCCGCCAAGCCGGCCCCGAAGAAGAAGTAACGGACGCTCGCGCGCGGCGATCCGGTGCTCCCTCCCGCGAGGGACCGCACCTTTCCAACGAGTGCCCGATCGCCGTCCGTGCCACGCCCTTTCTTGCATTTTCCCCACAAATCCAACGATTTCACCGGCAACCATTTCGCATCGCAGTGAAACGATCACCACGACACCATCGACGTGGGCTGTAGCGTCACCCCCGGCAAGCCGGGGGCTATATGGACGCTGCGCGTCAGCGCCCTTCGTACATCAGGTCGTTGTCGCTGAGGAAGCCGAGGCTGTGCTGCCGGCGCAGCGCGTCGATGGCGGCGGCGCTGGCCCAGCCGCTCGGCGTCGCGACCGGGACTTCGGCCATCAGTTCGACGTGGCCGTCGAGGAACGCCGTGTTCGCCATGCCGCCGGAGTGGCGGAACTGGGTCATCGTCAAGTAGGTGCCGTAGCTGACGTTGGCGCCGGTGAAGTAGCTGGGCCCGCGGACGGCGACCGCCTCCTCGATGTGCAGCCCGCCGCTGCTGGAGAGGAGGACCGACTCGGTGAACAGCATCGTCGCCGAGGTCGATTGGAAGTCGGTCATGCGGCGCTGGCGGACGATGGCGGCGTAGGTCGGGGCGGGGCCGTAATCGACGCCGCCGATGTGGCGGTTGTAGGCGTAGCCGCCCGTGCTGCCTCCGTAGACCAGCTTCAGCGGCGGATCGCTGACGACGGGGCAGACGGTGACCTGGGTGGCGTTCTCATAGAAGGGGCTGAGGATGCCGCCGATCGGCGTGGCGGTGTTGGCGCCGCCCGACGCCGTGACGACGCCGAACCAGTGCGTGGTCGACGGGTACGCCGTCGCGGTGTTGCTGGCGGGGGGGAGCTTCTTGAAGGCGCTCTCGTAGTTGTGCGCCGCCAGGGCCAACTGCTTGAGGTTGTTGGCGCACTGCGTTCGGGCGGCGGCTTCGCGCACCTTCTGCACGGCGGGGACGAGCAGCGCGATCAGGATGGCGATGATCGCGATCACCACCAGCAGTTCGATGAGCGTGAACGCGCGACGCGAGAAACGAAGGGACTGGGACGGGAGGAACATGGAAGCGGTCCTTTCTGCCGGGCCGGGCATGGATTCGCTTCGGCGCTGTCACAAGGCAACGTGGCCCAGACAGAAAGGGACTGTCGGCGTGCTTGTGGGTTGCTCGCGGCCGAAGCAACGGGTCACTGCACGACAGGCAGGTCTTCTGGCTCTCGGCTCGAACGGCCCTCGGCCCCTTCCCGGACACGCGCTGCGTCCAGTGGGATCATGCCGAAGGCCTCGCCGATCACAGCGGCGGCCCCGCGACGGATTCGCACCGTCTTCCCTATTATCCACGCGCCCAACATGGTTGAAGAACGCACGGACCTGTCGAAGCGTTCGTTGTACACGAACCGTCCCGTTCGTCCATTTTTTGCACGTTCGTTGTCGGCGCAACCCCGGATTTGCGTGACAATCCCCGCCGCTTCGTTTAGACTGAACCCATCGGGTCTTTGCGCTGCGGGCTTCCAGGTTGCCCGGCGAGCGCACGCCCTGGAACCTCCGAGGTGATTTTGTGAGCATCATCCGCATCGGGCTGGCCGAGACGAAGAACTTCTCCGAAGGCTACGCGGCCATTTTCGGCAAGAAGAAGAAGGCGACGGAGGCGAAGACGGAAGCGCCCGCCCCGAAGAAGAAGCCCGCCGCCAAGCCGGCCAAGAAGAAGAAGTAGCCGCCCCGGCATGATGCCATTTCGCCGACCTCCCCGTTTAGCCGCTCGCCTACGGCGAGCGCGGACGTGACGCACGCCAACGTGATAAATTCGAGGCAAGGTGTCGTGTCCGCGCTCGCCTGAGCCGAGCGGCTAAACGTCGCATCCGTGAACCCTTCGCACTTCCGCATCGTATCCACTTGTAGGAAGCCGTGGATTCTCCCCCCCCGCTGAAAACCTGTTCGGACGAGGAACTCCTCGCCCTGGTCCGCCAGGGACGCGAAGAGGCCTTCGGCGTGCTCGTTCGCCGCTACGAGGGGGAGTTGTACGGCTACCTGCGCCGCTACCTGGGCGACAGCGAACTGGCCGAGGACGTTTTTCAGAACACCTTCCTGCAACTTCATTTGAAGCTGTCCCACTACGAAGCGGGACGGCCCGTGAAGCCCTGGCTCTACACCATCGCCGTCCACCAGGCGATCGACGCGCTGCGGCGGCAGAACCGCCACCAGGCGCTGAGCCTCGACCAGGAACGCGAGGAGAACGCCAGCGCCGAGACGCCTCACCTCCTGGGGCTGCTCGTGAGCAAGGGGCCGAGCGCCTTCGAGCAGTTGCACGCGGACGAACGCCGCCAGCTGGTGCGGGCCAGCGTCGAACGGCTGCCCGACTTCCTCAAGAAAGTGGTGCTGCTGGCGTACTACCAGGGGATGAAGTACAAGGACATCGCCGACATCATGGGCATCCCGGTCGGCACCGTGAAGTCGCGGCTGCACGCGGCGCTGTGCAAGCTGCAGGAGGCGTGGGCCGACGTGCCGGCGCTCAGCCGGGACGAGTGAAGTGATCGATGACTCATTCAAGCCCGCTGCCGCTAGGCGGCGGGGTC
>JAYSSW010000796.1:0-6765 GCA_043720335.1 Planctomycetia bacterium | reverse complement strand
CTGGCCCTGGGCATGACTCGCCTCCGCAAGAGCAACGTGGTCGCTGGCCGCTGTGGCCTACAGTAGCATTATAGAGCATATTTCGAGCCGGAGTAATAGGCCGCGATTCCAATTAGACTCCGCAGATTTTTCGGAGAAAGCTTGCTTCCGAATTTATCTCGGCTTAGCTGATAATACGCTTGAAACCTTGGTGCCATCCCAAGTGTTAAATCGGACCAGAACATCGGTCGCATCCTTCGCACCAATGAATGCCGTTTTTGCCTGGCCGTAATTGCGGCCCCCAACCGATCCTTCAGGCGGCAACGTGAGTGATTTCCAGTAAACGGAGAGGGTCCACCCGTCCGGTGGCGGATTGTCCACCGCGACAATCCCTGTCGCACGATCGTACGTCGGATTCACTGGATCGACTGTCGCTGCCAAGCTTGCAGCAACAACAGGTTTGGGCTTCGGGGCAACAACAAATATGCAATCTGCTATCGTAGCAGTCATGTATGATTTTCCAGATCCAATCGGTGGTCGAGTTTCGCCAGGGAGATTGAGTGGAAGGATCAGATCTGTTTCGCGCGTGATTTCGGATTTGAATGACCCTAGTATTGTCACGAAAATCGGCCCGGTCTTTTTCTGGAGTTCACCGGAGATATGACTGCTGGTCTCCATCCAAGATTGTTCACTAGATTTGCAATTGATGATAGCTGTTCCATTGTCGCGCTTTCCGAAAATAATAACGGTGTAGGCGTACCTGCCGTCCTTGTCTCGATGCCCATTTTCTGTTCTCTCCACTTCGCCTGTGATTTGGATTTTTTTGTTCCCGTACGCTCGCTTTGCCAGCTCTGGGTTCGCAGCGACATCTTCGATGATCTTGAGCGACGCAATCTCGATTGGAGGGGAGTTGTCAGTAGAATTGGCCATGAATTTGTGCTTGACAACGTACCATCCGCAAACGATGCACAGCACGGCGATGCACAAGAGAGCTGTCATCTTGAGCAGCTTTTCAGCGCCGAACTGGAGAATAGCGGCGACTAGGCCGACTACGCCTGTCGCGACGCCGAACCAAGTTGCCACAGTTTCGAAGCTCATTTTCGACATCTCCCAACTATCGCCGCAGAACCTGTTCCATAGCCTGTGTGTCTGGGAATGACGGAATGACGATCGCAAAGAAAAGCTCGAAGCATGTACAGTTTTTCCGTGGGTGCGCCATCATCGTTGAAAGCATATCGCCAGCGGCCTGGCCTTGTCAACAATCTACCCGCAATTTCCTACCGTCCCGTCCCCTTCTCCATCGCCGCGAGCTGCTCGCGCAGCCGCGTGTTGGCGGGCTGCAGCTGCACGGCTTCGCGTTGGGTGCGGGTGGCTTCGGGATGGTGGCCGGCTTCCCAGAGTGCCGCCGCGAGCCGGGTCGAGCGCGGCTCGGCGGTCATTTGGCCTTGGTTCGCTTCGAGCCGGGGTAGGCGGGGCCGGCGTGGGGCGGCTCGTCCGGCTCGGCCTCGTACACCACGGGGAAGCCGCCCGCCTGACTCTCCACGCTGGCGATCGGGACGGCGGAATGGGCGGGGACGGTGACGTACAACGCCCATCGTCCGTCCGCCGTGGTGGTCACGCCGGACTGGACGACAAGCTGGTCCCGCAGGGTGTCCGCCAGCTCGACCAGCTGGTCGGGCGGCTCCGGGGTGGATGGCGTGCCTGGGCGGTGGGTTCGGACTGGTTTCATCTGGCGCTCCTTCGTTGGGATCCCGCTTCCAGCAAACCACGCCAGCCCAGGATTGTCAACCAGGTCAGACCGGGCGGACGTTGAAGCGGGCGCACGCCGCAGCGATGTCGCACGCGGTGGTCGTGGCCCCGTCGCCGGCGAACAGCAGAGCCACGGGCCGCCCGGACGGCTTGTCCAGGATGACCGACCCGGAGTCGCCAGGGTTGCTGAACGGGGCGCCGCGCGCGCCGGTGATGGTGATCGCGTTGTCGAAGGTCGCGATGATCGGGTTCTGCCGGGTGCCGTAGTTGACCTGGACGCCGCGGACGCGGATTGCGCGGATCGTCCCGCTGGTCACGCCGGTGGTGCGTCCCGCCTTGGTCACGGCCATGCCGGGGCGGGGGGCGAGCAGCGTCGGCGTGTAGTTGGCGATGTTCAGCATCTTTCCCAGAGCCGCCTGGGTCTCGTCCGTCACGCCGGCGATGGCGGCGTCGATCACGTTGCGCGGCTGCGAACCGGGCGAGGGGAAGCGGATCGGCTCGAAGTCGCTCAGGGCCGCGACCACGTCGGCCGGGCTCGCCGAGAACGGCTGGGTGAACTGCGTTCCGAGCGGGAACTGGTTGACGTCGGACAGGACGTGGTTGTTGCTCAGCACGAAAAGCGGGCCGTCCACGCCCGGCCCGCGACGAACGAAGCAGCCGAGGGTGCCGACGAAGCTGCCTCCGAGCGGGCCGATCTCCACCCCGCCGGGGACCGGCCGATGCCGCGCCTGGTGGTGAGCGGGGCTGCCTGCGGCGGCGGGCTTCGTCGGCTTGGGCTTCCTCGCCCTGGCGAACGCGACCTGGACCGGCAGGTGCTCGACGTCGATCTCGACTCCCTGGAGCGCGTTGCTCAGGAGCGGCTCCGCCGTCGCTCCCTGGATGTCCTCCTTGTCGAACATGTAGACCTTGATGACGAAATCGTCCGGCCCGTGCGTGTCGGCGCTGCCCCGGACGCCGACGCCGGTGGCGTGGACGTTGCGGAACGGGGTCTCGCCCGCCGTTCCTGCGGAAGCCCGGAACGCCATCGCCTGGGCTTCCGGCCTCGGGGCGTTCATCTGCTCGCTGGTCAGGTTCGTGCGGAAGTCCTCCAGAGCCGCCAGCGCCTCGCCGAAGGTAGCCATCGCATCTCCCATGTTGAAGAAAAGCAGAGTTTCTGCCGCAATGGGAGAAGCGTACCGTCGCTCCTCTGCCGCTGTCAACGGTCTATTGCAAAATTCCTACCGCCCCGTCCCCTTCTCCATCCACGCCAGTCGCTCGCGCAGCCGCGTGTTGGCGGGTTGCAGCTGCACGGCTTCGCGTTGGGTGCGGGTGGCTTCGGGGTGCTGGCCGGCTTCCCACAGGGCGGCCGCGAGCCAGTGGAGGGCGTGGGGGTTGCGGCGCTGCGTGGCTTTCACGGCGGCTTGCAGGTCGGCGAGGGCGGCGGGGTGCGACATCTCGTGGCGGGCGCGGCCTCGCGTCAGCAGCGCCCACGACTCGTCCGGGGTCTGCTTCAGCACGGCTTCGGCGCGCTGCAGCGCCTTGCGCAGCTCGCCGCGCTCGGCGTCGAGCCAGCCGAGCAGTGCGCTGGCTGGGCCGAACCGCTCGTCGTTGAGCAGGGCGGCCACGGCTTTGGCGTCGGCGCCGCTCAGCAGCAGATGTTCGGCGCACACGAACGCCGGCACGGTCGCCTTCGCCAAGCCCTTCGCTTGCGGAGTCGCCAGCAGATCGTCGCGGCGGCGCTGCATCGTGCGCAGGTCGTTCTCCAGGCGGAACAGCGGCTCGTCGGCCTTGGTCAGCTTGCGGATTTCATCGCCACGCCGCACGGCCCGGTCGAGGTCTCCCAGGTGCAGGTGCGTGCGAATCAACGCCCGCAGAGTTTCAGAATCGGCGGGGGCGTCGAGCGTGCCGCGCTGCAGGTGGTCCTCGGCCTCGATGAAGCGGCCCATGCGGAAGCAGACCAGCCCGGCCAGGCGGTGGGCGGCCGGGGTGCTGCCTCGTTCGAGCGATCGCAGCGCGAGGTCGAGGGCGTCGTCGTCGCGACTAAGGACATGGTGCATCTCGGCCACGGCGAGCAGGTCGGCCCCGGTGGCGCCGGCCACGGCGGTGTAGCGGCGCAGGTGGTCGAGGGCGTTTTTCGCCGAGCCGTGCTGGTGCTCCAGCCGCGTCAGGCCCAGCAGCGTGTCCTTCGACAAAGGCTCCACGTCGAGCGCTTTCCGCAGCGACTGGATCGCCTCCTTGTGCTGGCCCAGGTTCTCGTGCAGCTTCGATTTGAACAGCAGCGCATCGACCTTGCCCGTCACCGCCGGGTCGGACTGCCGGGCCGCGTCGAGATGCTTCAGGCCGTCGGCGGCGCGACTCTGCGTGGCGGCGATCTGCGCGAGTTGATAATGGGCCTGCGCCCGCACGCTCGCCGTGTCGCTGCTGGTCAATGCCACCAATAGCTTGTTCGCCTCGGCGTGTTCATTGCGGCTGGCGCACACGACGGCGAGCTGGATCTGCCAGTTCGGCTCGCCGGGGAAGCGGTCGAGCATCTGACGATAAAGCTGCTCCCTCTCCGCCGAGTCGGCGGCGGCCTGCACCCGCAACTCCCACAGGTCCTTGTCATCGACAAATCTCGGCGACACGGCGGCCAGCACGCGGCGGGCGTCGGCGCCGCGCTCCTTCGCCTGGTACAGCTTCGCCAGCGTCTTCACGGTCGCGGCGTCGACGGTCTTCGCATCCAGCGATTTTTCGAGGAGCGCCACGTCGGCCAAATCGCTGATCGGACGCAGCGCGAGCCAGACGCGGTACGACTTCGTCACGTTGTCGTGGAATGCTTGAAAAGCCGCGAAGTCGGCCTTCTCGACACGGATCTTGTCGAGCCGCATGTGCGACACGACGGCGAGTTTTCGCGGGTTCGTCGGATCGACTCTCACGGTGCGGCGGTAGAAGCCCCACGCGCTGTCGTGGCTGCGGTCCTCCGGCACGCGGTCGAGGCGGTGCGTCAGCGGCAGCTCGATCTCGTAGCGGTGGACCGACTCGAACGGCGTGCCGAGCACGAACGCCAGCTCGCGGTCGGCGTCCAGCGTGTAGCCGAGGAAGCGGTTCCAGACGGGGCTGTCGGTGATGCTTCCTTCAAGGAGCGGATCGCCGGCGAAGTGGCCGGGGATCTCGAAATCGAGCGACGCTTTCGCGGGCTGGTCGAGGTCGCGCAGGTTCTTGTCGTCGAACTTCAGGTCGAGCAGCTTCGTCTTTGCGTTCGCATCTTGCAGTTCGCTCACGAAGGTTTTGCGACGTTCGCCTGCGGGCACCTCCAGCCAGTTCTCGCGGCGTGCCCAGGCGCTGCCAGCGAAGTGGGAAGCGACGCGCTGGCTGCGCGACGTGCCGTCGGAGAGGATCGCCATCTTCGTCGTTTGTTCAACGCGGAAGTCGCTGGCGGTGAACGGCGGCGTGCGGACCAGCTTGATGTCGGCGTCGCGCGTGAGATAGGCGAGCCGGTCGCGGTCGGTGCGAGGCAGGAAGTCCCACGCGGCGAGCGAGATGGTGGTGTCGATCCACACGTCGCGGCCGTCGATCTGGGCATGGAGAATCGCGTGCGTGCCCCAGGGCGAAGGAACTTCTTGAAGAACCTGGCCATCGTCGAGGGTGCCGAGCGTGACGAGCCAGACGGGGACGCCGATCTCGCGGAGCATGACGGCGAGAAGCTGGGCTTGGTCCTTGCAGTCGCCGAAGCGGTTGCCGAGGACCTGGTGGGGCAGGTGCGGGGTGTAGCCGGCGCCCCCCGGCCCGCGCGACAGGTAGCGGATGTGCTTGCGGACCCAGTGCGTCAGGGCGCGGGCTTTGTCGGTTTGCGTCGTCATACCGCGCGTGATGTCGTCGATGGTGGTGCGCAGCTCGGCGGTGCATTTCCAGCAGTCGGCCCGCAGCTTCTGCTTCCACAGCCCGACCGCCTGCCACGACGGGAACGTGGAGCATGCGACTTGCAGGCGCAGTTCCTCCTTGAGCGGCTTCTCGTCGTCCTGCGGCAGCCGGTCGCGGTTCGTGACACTCCAGCGGTAGAATTTCTGGCCATCGCTCTCGGACACGTCAAGGTCGATCGTGCCGTTGATGGTCGCGTGGTGCAGGGTCTTGTTCTTCGGCACGCGGATGCGCAGCTCGTCGCGGACGATGGGGAGGCTGTCGTCGCCGAAGGTGTAGCGGGTGAAGAACTCGCCGCCGAACTCGGGATGCTTGCCGCGCACGGTCCAGCGCACTTCATACGCGTCGCCGACCTGGAGATTGGGGAACGAGATGACGAGCTGCTTTTCGGGATCGTAGACGAGGAAGTCGGTCGAGGCGTCGCGCAGGTGGACGTGGCGTGGCTCGATGTCGACGAAGCTGCCGTCGGCCTTCAGCACGCGGGCGAGGTTGAGGGTGAGCTTCTCGTGGGCGGGGTTGTACGAGATGGAACGATACTCGCCGAGCTTCTCGATGCCCTTGCGGGCGTTGAGGCGGGTGATCTCGTGCGAGATGGTTTCGGAGGTGCCGTCGGGTTCGATGAGGTGGGTGGTGCCGGAGTAGAGAACGCAGGCGGCCGCTTCGTCGAGGTAGGCCTTGGGCACATCCTTGAGCAGCTTGGCGTCGTAGCGATAGGGAGCGGGTTCGCGGGAGGGGCCGCGCGGCACGGGCCAGTCGCCGGCGCGGACGGCAGCGGGGAGGAGCAGCAGAAGGGCCAACATCCATCGTCGCGTCATGGTCGAACCCCTGGGCGGCCGGTTGCGTTCGTACCTCCATTGTAGCAGCGAGGCAGGGGTCAGGGGGCAGGGGTCAGGGGCCAGGGAAGACAGGGAGAGGGGGAGACAAGGAGAAGGGGAGACAGGGAGGAATGCATGGAAGGTATCAAGCCCGCTGCCGTTAGGCGGCGCGGGTGGAAACAGCGTTGACCCCGCCGCCTAACGGCAGCGGGCTTGATAACGCGCAACGATTCTCCGTGTCTCCGTGTCTCCGTGTCTCCCTGTCTCCCCCTCGGTCTACCCGCGCTTCCTCGGCCCGCGCACCGGGTCGGCGTTGGCAGGGTCGTCGGGCCAGGCGTGGCGCGGG
>JAYSSW010000795.1:0-3216 GCA_043720335.1 Planctomycetia bacterium | reverse complement strand
TTCGTGGATGAATCGCCAAGCCCCACCATGAGCAACGCGATTGGTGGGGGTCGAAGCCCCAGGAATCGCTTCGCTCATCCTGGGGCTTGGCGATCGTGTTTGAACTTCACGTCGGCGTCGGCACGTCGTCCCACTCGACGCCGCCGAAGCGCAGCAGCCAGTTCAGCGCGTGGTGCCGCTCCGCCACCACGCCGACGGCGGGGCAGCGGTTGACCGGAACCATCGCCCCGTCCCGCGACCAGTCCAGCCCCTCCGGCACCGAGCGGTGGTTGATCCACGCGTCGCGGGCGGCCCAGTGGACCATCATCGTCAACTGCGCCGCGTCGAGAATCTCCGCCGCGCCGCGCAGGTGCGCCCGGCCAATGAAATCGGCGTCCGCCTCGATCCCTTCCAGCAGTTTCACCAGTCGCGGCACGTCGCACATCCCGCCCGGCCAACCGAGCGCTTCGATCACGCGCAGCGACCACAGCAGCACCCACAACCCTTCAAGCCGCCACAGCAGCTTCTGCGCCTGGTCGGGGTCGGCCTCGGCCGGTTCGAGGAACGTCCGCTCCTGCGGGCTGAGGCTCGAATCGAGGGCGTTGCGCGCGAGCAGCGACAGGGCCTGGTCGCGCGAGCCGCCGTCGGCCCGCAGCGTGATCGCTGACAGCGTCAGCGCCCGCCGCGCGACCTCCGCCGGCGTTCGCAGCGTCGCTTCGCTTTCGTCCTCGACATGGAGCGGATACGCCAGCGTCGGCACCGCGTGCGCTTGCAGTTCCGCCAGCGCTCGCTGGTAGCGCGCCGCTTGGGCGTCGGTCGGCGGCGCGGCTTCGCTCGACGGCAGCGACAAAGCTGCGCGGTCGCTGGCGACGGGGCCGATCTCCGCCGTCTCGTCGAAGCTGCCGTCGCGCCCCAGCAGCAGCGCGGCGTTCTTGTCGTAGATCTCCCCGTCGAAGAACAGCAGCGCCTCGGCGCCGAAACACAGCGTCGCCAGGATCTGCTCGGCCTTGCCCGCAGCGTCGCGCTCCGGCGTGATGACGACGCCGACCACCAGCCGCGTCGAGCGGATGCGTTCGAGGATGCGTTGCACGCGCGTGTCGGGTTCGCCATCGCACTGCTTGCGCACCCAGCCGACGAAGCCCTGCAGATGCCCCGGCACCTTGCGCGGCGCCATCGCGGTGCAGACGACCTCGAAGCCTGGCCCCCGGTAGACGAAACGCCGCTCGCCGTCGTCGCTTGAGCCGATCGTCAGATCGACCCCGTCCTTCGCGAGCAGCGCCATTTCGTCGTCGGGCAGCTTCTCGTAGCGGGCCGAGTACAGCGTGAAATGTTCGGGCATCGGCGTTCCTTCCTTCTCGGCACGGATCCAGTGCGTCCGCTCCTTGAGATAGGGAAGCGTCGTCCGCGCAGCAGCCCCGGTTCGCGGCGCCACTTCACTTCACCAGTGACGCGTACGCCTCCTCGTTGAAGCCGACGTAGAGCACGTCCCCCTTGCGGAGCGTCGGGGCGCGCAGGTTGCCGGTCGGGCCGAGGAGCAGGCCGGCCAGCGTGTCGTCGTCGGGCTGGTCGGCCTCCAGGTCGAGCGTGACCAGCTTCTTCCCCTTGGCGACGTGGACCACGCGGACGCTCCGCGCCAGCGCGACGGCCTCGGCGCGGCCCTTCTTCACCTTGCCCGCGTCGGCGGTCTCGGCCACTTCCAGCGTGTGCTGCTCAAGGAACCCCTGAGCTTTCGTGCAGGTCGTTCAGTTCCTGCGATGGTACATCCAGTCGATTGGTTGCGACATGGCCGCTCCTGGCGTGGTTGAAGGGGGCATCCGCAGCGATTGATAGTGCGGGCGACGACGATTTCAAGGGAGCCACGCCGTCGGTGTCAATCGGACGCCGCGTGGAGTACATTTCTTGCGCGGGCTTCAATGAGACTCAAGAGCCACGACTGGCAAGGAGTGGCTAACCCGAATCCGATGCCCGGAATCCGAATCGTCGCGCGGGTCCAGCCACTCCTTGCCCGTCGTGGCTCTGAAAGAAATCTCATTCCTGCCCGCGCAAGGTATAATTCACCCCATCGAACACGCCTGGGGCTTCCGCGAGGAAACGACGCATGGCTTTGGTCCGCTCCCCGCACTGCCAGCTCCCGCTCACCGACGACGAGGCCCGCGCCGACGTCTGCTCGGCGTGCGGCGCGTGGCTCCGCCCGGAATCGCGCGTGGAGGCGTCGCCGAAGCGTCGCCGTGCCGGCTGGCTGCTGGCGCTGATGCTGGCGATCCCGCTGCTGGGCGCCGCTGCCTGGGCGGTCTGGAATTCGCGGAACACGGACCCCGTGGAAAAGCTGCCCGAAGCGCCGCAGGTCGCCGAGACGAAGAAGAAGCCGGTTGCCGAGACGAAGAAGCCGCCGGAGGAGAAGCCCGCCGTCGCGCCGATCCCGAGCGAGCCGGCGCCGCCGGAGGAGGACGCGAAGGGGCTGGCGAAGAAGCGCGGGCCGGGCTTCCCGCTGGCGCGGGCGAAGGACCTGCCGACCGACGAGATCGTCGCCCTCGCCAAGCCGCACCTGGAGAAGCGGACGAACCCTTCCACCGTCGTCGCCAAGAAGCCGGACCCGGCGATCCCGCGTCCGCCGATGATGCAGAACGGCGTGCTCGAGCTGAACCAGCCGAACGGCGAGTTCCGCCTGCCGTCGCTCAACCAGGGCAAGGCCTTGCGGATCGTCGGCCAGATCAAGACGCTGAGGCTCTCCAGCTTCAACGACGGCGCCTCGCTCGACGCCACCGGACTCCGCGTGGAGACGATCATCCTCGACGGCAGCGTCAACAGCCGCTCCTCGCTCAAGCTCGCCGCCCCCAAGGGACGCGTCCATCTGCGCGGCAGCGTCAACGGCGAATCGACCGTCGCCATCGACGCCCCCGACGGCGTCGTCATCCTGTCCGGCCCGCTCGGCTCGAACCACGACGTCGACATCGTCAACGGCGAATCGAAGCTGAAGATCACCACGCGCGAGCTTGAGCTGCAAGGCGTCGTCAACGGCACGCGGACGCAGCTCGACGTGACGTTCACGAAGCAGGGCCGGCTGACCTACCACCTGCTGCAAGGCCAGTCGCGCATCGACTACCGCCGCGCCGACCCAGGCGACCCGCCGCCGATCATCGCCGGCGGCAAGCTGCGCGCGCAGGCGAAGGTGCAGGCGGCGGATTGACGAGGGCGCGGTCAACAATCGAAATCAAGCCCGCTGCCGTCTGAGGCGGC
>JAYSSW010000794.1:0-6778 GCA_043720335.1 Planctomycetia bacterium | reverse complement strand
TCCCCGTAACGGGGAGAGGGGAGCAAGCGTTCTTCCTCAAATCGGGAAGTTGTTTTTTCTGCTTTCCTTAGCGGCGCATCGAGTGCTTTCCAGCCGTTCGTGAGCTGCGGCCTTGCGGACGGCTTTTTCGTCGTTGACTTCGTGGGGTGTGTCGTATACACTACACACATGAGCGACTTCGGCGACCATCTGCGCCAGCGCCGGCTGGCCCTGCACGCGGACGATCCCCGCTTCTCGCTGCGCAAAGTTGCTGCCGCGGTCGGCGTCGAGCCGTCCTACCTCAGCAAGATCGAGCGCGGCGAGCAGCCGCCTCCCGGCGAACGCGTCATCCTCGCGCTGGCGAAGGAGCTGGGCGAGGACGCCGACGTGATGCTCGCCCTGGCCGGCAAGGTCTCGGAGGACCTGCAGGCGATCATCCGCAAGCGCCCGGCCCTGTTCGCGCAGCTCATCCGCGAACTGAAGAACCTGCCCAACCACGCCGTGCTCCGCCTCGTCCGCGAGGTCCGCGACGGCAGTTGGTGAACGTCCCTCACATCCCCCCCATCCACTCGGAGGCCGCCCATGATCGAACTCAAGCAGGACCAGCTCGTCTTCTCGTTCCCGGAGGTCCATCCGCACGCGAAGCTGTCGATCAACTTCCAGCGCACGCTGCGCATCCCCGACGACGACAAGACCTACCCGTTGCCCCCGGGGCTGGGGGCGTTTCCGCTGCGGCACGTCGACGATTTCGCCGACACGGTCCCGCCCGGCTGGCTCGAGCACGGCGGCGTGATGATGCCGATGTACCAGGCCGAGGCGCTCTGGCTGATGTTCAACCCCGACTACGACCCGGACCGCTTCGCCGCCTACCCGTTCGCCATCAAGATCGCGACCGGCAAGATCGACGCCGTCACCGGCAAGAGCTGGTCGAACGGCCTGCATCGCGGCCCGCAGGACTACATGGTCGCGCCGGGGCAGCCCTGGCTCGACGGCTACTGCGTCGAGAAGGGGGTCATCCGCCAGTTCGTCGCCATGCCGCTCGGCGCCGGCTACACCGCCGAGGAGCAGGTCACCGGCAAGGCCGAGCACGGCGGCTTGCAGGTCGACGTCTACCCGATGAAACGCGAGGTCTTCGAGCGACGCTTCCCGATCCAGGAAAGGCGACGTTATTCCGAGCTTGCGCGAGGCGGCGTGTTTGCCTGTGCCGCTCCTGCTGCCGCGATGGGCCTCGCTCCGGGCGGCCTCATGAAGCAGGAGATCTACCAGGACACCTTCGATTTTGACGACTGGGACACGACGCAGTCGAGTCGTTGCTTCGTGCACATCGCGAACTCGCAGGCCTGGCACGCCATCACGCGGCAGTCGCCGCCGACGCAGCCGCCGACCGCTGCGGACTACTCACGGGCGAAGCTGCCGTGGTTCGACTACTATGACGACAAGCCAGCGTTGAAGGGTTCCGGCGTGCTGGCGAAGCTCAAGAGCGTGCTGGGCCTCGGCAAAGAGAAACGCGAGTCGCCGCTGCCGGAGAACGAGCCGTGCGAGCCGACGAACGTCGTCGCGATTCGCCCGAAGCGCGTCGGCGACGAGGTCCGCGACGGGGCGTTCTGAACGAAGCATCCTCGCCAAAACGAAAGGCAAGCCATGCAGGTCGACTGGGTCCGGGTCACGACGCGCGACGGGGTCATGCTCGACGGCGTTTGGCAGGCCGCGCAGGGGGGCGTCGTCGACGCGGTCTGCATGGTGCACGGGACGGGGGGCAACTTCTACTCGTCGTCGCTGCTCAACGACGTGGCCGAGCGCTTCCTTTCGCTCGGCGTCGGCGTGATGCGCGTCAACACGCGCGGGCACGACCTGATGAGCAGCTCGGCCACCGTGAATGGCTCGCGCCGCTTCGGGGCGGCGTACGAGCTCGTCGACGACTGCCGCCACGACCTGGCGGCCTGGATTGATTGGCTGAGCGCGAACGTCGGCCCGCGCGTGCTCCTCGTTGGCCACAGCCTCGGCGCGGTCAAGTGCCTGTACGCCCAGGCCCACGAACCAAGTGACGCGGTGGTTGGCGTGCTGTCGCTGTCGCCGCCGCTGCTGTCGCACGAACGGTTCATGCGCCACCCGGACGCCGACCCGTTCCGCGCGTCGTACGCGCTGGCGACGCAGCGGGTGCAGGCGGGGGAGCCGTCGGCCCTGATCGACGCGAAGCAGCCGTTGTCGTTGTTCATCTCGGCGAGCGGCTTCGTCGAGAAGTACGGCCCCGACGAGCGGTTCAATTTCCTGCGATTCATCGAGAAGGTGTCGGCGCCGACGCTGACGACGTTCGGCGGCGTCGAGGTGCAGCACAACCTGGCGTTCCAGCAGGCCCCGGAATTGTTGACGGCGCTGTCGCGGCCGGTGCTGGTGGTGCCGGACGGGGACCATTTCTACAGTGGCGTGCGCTATGCGCTGTGGCAAGGCGTGGCGGCGTGGCTGCGCGGGTCGTTCAAGTCGTGACTTAGGAAACCAGAAAAAACAACTTCTCGATTGGAGCAGGCGGGAATTCGCGTGCGCGCAAGGCCCCTCCTCACGTGTCGATCTTCGCCTTGATGAGGCGCACGTAGTTCGTCATCGAATGGGCGTCGACGCGACCCATGACCCACGACCAGACGTCGTCGATGAGGGTGCGGTTGAGGACGCCGTCGACGGCGGAGCCGACGAAGCGGGAGAAGCCTTCGCTGGCGGGTTCCTCGTCGCCGAGGGCGAGTTCCTTGTCGCAGTGGGTGAACTCGTTGGCGAGGAGGCTGAAGGTGGGGAGCTTGGGGACGGGGTCAGGGCGGTTGATGTGGCGGAAGATCTTGCCGGTGAACATCTGGTCGAAGGCGTCGCAGGCCTTGCGGTTGCCGACCATGGGGGCGCCGAAGGTGTAGATCTGGTGGACGTTGATGAACTTGCGGCGGAGGAGCCAGCCGCCGAAGAGGGCGAGGGCGCCGCCGAGGCTGTGTCCGGTGATCCAGACGGGTCGGTCCTCCTTCTTCACCTCGGCGTCGATGGCGCCGAGGGCGTCAGGCCAGATGTCGGCGGTGGCGTTGACGAAGCCCTGGTGGAAGCGGGCGCCGACGCCGGCGGCGGCGAGGTCGGTGCCGAGCCGGCCCTCCGGCACCATGAAGAGGTTGAGGGCGTCGGTCAGCAGCCAGTCCTTCAGGCCGTCGATGCTGGTCGGCGACTCGGTGCCCCGGAAGGCGACGACGATGTGCTCCGGACTGGTCGCGATGTAGACCTGCGAGTTGTTGACGCTGGACAGCTTCGCCTCCAGCCCCAGCAGCTCGCGGAAGCCCGACTTCGCCTCCGCTTCCGGCAGGTAGGCGAGGTCCGACGCCGCAGCCAGCGCCTGCGCGTTGCGCCAGTCCCCCATCGCGTCCTCGTGCAGTTGCATCGGCATGGCGTCCTCCGGTCAGTTCACGTAAGCGCGGTTTTCCTTGTCGGCGTTCTTCCACTTCCGCAGCGTCGAGGTCTTCACTTCGGTCCCCGTCACATCGACGCTCTTCAGCAGCGGCATCGCGTCGAGGAAGCCCTTGAAGCCGTCGTCGCTGATCTTCGTCTTCGCCAGCCGAAGCTGCTGCAAGGTGGCGTTGTTCGCCTTCAGGTGCTCCAGCCCGGCGTCGGTGACCTGCGTGAAGTTCAGGTCCAGTTCGCGCAGCTTCCTCATGCCGGCGAGCCGCTTCAGCGTGTCGTCGTCCACGTCGGCGTTCGCCATCTGCAGCACCACCGTTTCAGGCTCCTTGTCGAGGATGTCGTAGCCCTTGAGGTTGGAATCGGTGAGGGTGAGATGCACGTCGCCGTCGACGATCTTGCGGCGCGGGTCGTGGCCGTACCATCTCTCGTGGAGGGCGGGGATGAGGAACGACGTGCCCGCGATGAGCAGGCCGACGAGCAGCAGGAACGTCGGCGTCTTCTTGCTGGCGCCTCGGAAGCAGCGGATCATCCACCAGGAGAGGCCGACCAGCGCGAGAACCGCGCCGGGCAGCAGCATGAAGGCGACGCTGTACGATTCCATGTCGGTCGATCCGCGGGAGGAGGGCTTGGCTTGTGCGACGAAGTTTGGCATACGAGGTCGCACGAGGCGAGACAATCGTCCGAAGGAAGCGTGGCGGCGCGGGAAGACGTGGTCCCTGCGCCGCCCGTATGCCATCCCGGAGCGAACCGCTCGAAACACTGCCGATTGCATTCGTCCAGCTTGCCCGCTTCCTATCCTTGACTTCGAGTTCTTCTCTCTTGGCGCCTTGAGATGGTCCTTCCCATGTTCACCGGGCTTGTCGAAACGATGGGGGTCGTGCAGTGTGTCACCACCGAGGACGCCGGGGTGCGGCTCGTCGTGCGCGACGCGCGGGTCGCCGAGGGGCTGCCGCTCGGCGCGAGTGTTGCGGTCAACGGGGCCTGCCTCACCGTCGTCCGCGTCGAAAGGGACACCTTCGATTTCCAGGCCGGCCCCGAAACATTGCGGCTTACCACCCTTGGCGCGCTGAAGCCCGGCGACCGCGTCAACCTCGAACGCTCGCTGCGCGTCGGCGACCGGCTCGGCGGGCACATCGTCCAGGGGCACGTCGATGGCATGGGAAGCGTCGCCAAACGCGAACGCCAGGGCGAATGGGAGATGGTCTGGTTCGCCTGCTCGCCGGAACTCGCGAGGCAGATGATCCGCAAAGGCTCCATCACCGTCGACGGCGTCAGCCTCACGCTCGTCGACGTGGAGCCGGACAGCTTCAGCGTCGCCCTCATCCCGCACACGCTGGACGCCACCACGCTCGGCTTCCGCCAGCAAGGTGATACTGTGAACCTGGAGATCGACCTGTTCGCGAAGTACGTCTTCAAGTGCGTTGAGCAGATGGCGCTGCCGCGCGGGTGATGGTGATCGACCGGCCCCCCTCTCCCCCCGCTGCAATGGCGCAATCCAACCTCCGCGCTCATGTCGCGGGGGGAGAGGGGTTGGGGGTGAGGGGGCTTTTCCTCGTTCACAACCCTCGCCCTGTTTCATCTCGTAGCAAACGGGATGCCCCCCCTCACCCCCGTCCCCTCTCCCCCCGCGTTTGAATCCGTCGCGTGTCGCCGTGTCTTCGCGGCGGGGGGAGAGGGGGGAATATCTCATGCCACGCGAGCGACGTTCTCTCGTACAATGACCTTTTGCACGAACGACCGCCAAGAGACTCCCACGATGGACCCGGCCAGTCGGCAGCAATCGCCACGCCAGACGCAGTCGTACCTGCGCTCGCTGTTCCAGCAGAATCGGCTGCAGCCCAAGAGCAAGCTCGGACAGAACTTCCTCATCGACCTGAACCTCGTCGACTTCGTCGTGCAGCAGGCCGACCTCTCACGCGCCGACCTTGTCCTCGAAGTCGGCACCGGCACCGGCAGCCTCACGGTCCTGCTCGCCGAACGAGCCGGCTCCGTCGTCAGCGTCGAGATCGACGGCTCCTTTTTCGAGTTGGCCAAGGACAACGTCGGCCCGCGCGAACACGTCCAGCTCCTGCATACCGACGTGCTCAAGAACAAGAACACGCTCAACCCGGTCGTGATGGAAGCGATCGAGGAGTCGCGCACGAAGTACCAGGCCCGCAACCTGAAGCTGATCGCGAACCTGCCGTACGCGGTGGCGACGCCGGTCATCACGAACCTGCTGCTGCGGCCCGACCTGCCCATCGAGCGGATGGTGGTGATGGTGCAGTGGGAGATCGCGGAGAAGATGATCGCCAAGCCGCGCACGAAGGACTACGGGGCGTTGGCGGTGCTGGTGCAGAGCTTGGCCGACGTGACGCAGCTGCGGAAGCTGCCGCCGACGGTGTTCTGGCCGAAGCCGGCGGTCGATTCGGGGATCGTGCTCATCAAGCCAAATCTGGAGAAGCGAAAGCTGGTGCCGAGCGTGCTGCAGTTCCGCGCCTTCCTGCGCGACCTCTACTCGCACCGCCGCAAGAACCTGCGCGGCGCCCTGGTCAGCATGCCGACGAGCGGGCACGACAAGGCGTTCGTGGACGCGAAGCTGGCCGAGCTGGGCTTCGACGGCACCGCCCGCGCCGAGACGCTCGACATCCCGCAGCACCTGACGCTGGCCGCCGCCTTCGGCGAGCAGGTCGCAAGCAAGATGATTGATCAGAAAGCGTCCAGCGGGAATTGAACCCGCACTTCCACCATGGCAAGGTGGCAGGTAGTTGATTCCAACCGCATTCCTGATGCGGTTTACTTGATTGCCGTGCTACAGCTTGCACTGCTGCTTGCACTCGACCGCCGATTTCCCTTCTCACCTCCCCAAGTTTTTCCGACAATCTTCCAATCTTTCTTCCCACACATGCCTCGGCGGTGAGGATTGTAGAGCGCAGCCTCACCCCGCGACGCACGCGGCCGGCCGAGGTGCGGTCTCTCAGGCAAAGGGGGCGGCGCATGGTCGAGGTGACAGGGGACGCGGCGTTGGTTGTCGGGCCGACCGAAGCGGAAGTCGCGGACGCACTCCAATGTACCGTTCGTGTCGCAGAGCAGCTCTCGCGCCGTCGCGGCTGGCAGGTCGCCGACGCGGCATCGGCAGCGGGCGAAGCGGTGATGCGGGGGCTGAAGACGTGGCGACCCGGCGGCGGCCGCACGTTCAAGTCTTGGTGTTGCATGGTCGTCGGGGGGTTCGCCTGGAAGCTGCACACGAAGGAACGCCGGCATCACGTCAAGCGTCGCCCCTTTCCTGCCGAGCCGGTGTAGTCGACCCTCGACCCTCGACCCTCGACCCTCGACCCTCGACCCTCGACCCTCGACCCTCGACCCTCGACCCTCGACCCTCGACCCTCGACCCTCG
>JAYSSW010000793.1:0-3225 GCA_043720335.1 Planctomycetia bacterium | reverse complement strand
CGCGAACTGCGTCTTGTACTCGCCCGCCGGCTTCGACACGACAGGTTTCGGCGGCGCGGGGGGCAGCTCCGCTTTGACCTGTGGCGGAGGCGGCGCTTCGACGACGTATACCGCCTCCGGCGCGGGGACCAGCGGCGCGGCCGTCATCAGCGTCGGGGCCATGAAGCTCTGCGCGCACAGCGGGCAGCTTACGGCCTGGCCGGCTTTGTCGTCGCCGAGCGCCACCTTCTTCACGCAGTACGGACAAACCACTTCCATGAAGTCATCCCGAGGGTTGAGGGAGTCGCGTTCTGCCTTTCGAGCCGACTACAGGGCGCGTATCGCTGTCGGCAGGAAGTCGAGCAGGTCGGTGGCGATGAGGCTGGTTTCGCCGAGATGGTCGCAGGCCAGGTCGCCGGCGGCGCCGTGGACGTGGACGGCGAGCTGGGCGGCGTGGAACGGCTCCATCCCCTGCCCCACCAGCGCCGCGACGACGCCGGTCAGCACGTCGCCGGCGCCGCCGGTCGCCATGCCGGGGTTGCCGGTGCGGTTCACGAAGGCGCGGCTGCCATCGGTGACGATGGTTCCTTCGCCCTTCAGCACGACGATCAAGCCATGCTCCTTCGCGAAACGTGTCGCCAACGCAAGCCGGTCTGCTTGCACCGTTTTGGTGTCGACGCCGAGCAGCCGGGCGAACTCGCCGGGGTGCGGCGTGATGATGCACGGCGCGTTCGGGCAGTGCAGCTTTTCGGGCGACGCGACAAAAGCGTTCAGCGCGTCGGCGTCCAGAACGACGGGCATGTCGAGCGCCGCGACCAGTTCGACAAGCAAGCGGGTCAGCTCCGCGCTACGGCCCAGGCCGGGGCCGATGGCCACCACGTCGTGGTCCTTCGCCAAGTCCAAGAGCGCATCGAGCGCGATGAAGCTGATGCGGCCGTCGGCGTCCTGCGGCAGCGACGCGGTCGTGCAGCACGGCTGCGCCCCGGCGACGATCGGCGTCACCTCGTGCGGCGTCGCCACCTTCACCAGACCCGCCCCGGCACGCAGCGCCGCCGACCCCGACAAGACCGCCGCCCCGGACATGCCCCGGCTGCCCGCCACCACCAGCACCCGGCCATAGTCCCCCTTGTGGCCGTCGCGCTTCCGCGCAGCCAGTTTCGGCAGGGTTGTCACCGCTTCCAAGGCTGCTTCGCTCATCGTCTTCTCCTCGGCTTTCGAGCAATTGGTTGTGGACGGCCCGCCCGCTACAATGCCTTAATCTCCCGTGCTACCTCGCCATCCGCCGATCCCTCGTTGGAACGAATCTCATGGCCTTTCAGCCCGCTGGCACGCTCAACAACCGCACGTTCATCGGCCTCATCATCGCACAGTTCCTGGCGGGGTTCAACGACCAGGCGATCCACGCCGCCGCCATGTTCTACGCGATCCACCGCAAGATCCTCACCCAGGCGACCGCCATCAGCCTGATGCCGATCCTCTTCTTCGCCCCCTGGGCCATCTTCTGCACCATCTCCGGCTACCTCGCCGACCGCCACAGCAAGACCACCGCGCTGCGCATCTGGAAGGTCGCCGAGATCGTCGTCGCCCTCATCCTCATCCTGGGATTCTATCTCGGCACCGCCCGCGACCTGCCCGCCGGGGCGTGGATCGTGATGTCGACCGTCTTCCTCATGGGGACGCACGCGGCGTTCTTCGCGCCGGCCAAGTACGGCGCCATGCCGGAGATCCTCCAGCCCCATCTTCTTTCGAAGGGCAACGGCGTCCTCGAATCGACCACCTTCCTCGCCTCGATCCTCGGCACCGTGTCGGGCGGGCTTTTGTCCTTCATCTTCGAGAACAACGAGATCTGGATCGGCGTCATCATCCTCGGCTTGTCGGTCGTCGGAGCGGTCGCGAGTTTCCTGATCGCGCATCTGCCGGCCAGCAACCCGACCCGGCTGTTCCCGAAGAACCTGTTCAAGCCGCTCGTCGAGAACCTGAAGGTGATCTTCAAGTCGCGGCCCCTCGCCCTGGCGGCGCTCGGCATCGCCTTCTTCGTCTTCATGGTCGCCTACATGCGTGCAGCCCTCTACATGCACGGCGAAACCCGCAACCCGCGCTGGGACGAGCTGCACACCAGCCTCGTCGTCGCCACCGTCGCGCTAGGCGTCGGCCTGGGCAGCCCGCTCGCAGGCTGGCTGTCGGGCGGCAAGATCGAACTGGGACTGGTCCCGCTCGGCTGCCTCGGCATGATCTCCGCCTGCCTGCTCGCCGCCGCCGAGATCGAGCACACGACCCCGCTCGTCGTCGCCCTGATCGTCATCGGCTTCTTCAGCGGCTTCTACATGGTGCCGCTCTACACGCTGCTCCAGCATCGAGCGCCGAAGGCCAGCAAGGGCGACCTTGTCGCCACCAGCAACTTCATCAATGTGACCGGGGCGATCCTCGCTTCGGTCCTGTTCCGACTGCTGGTGACCGCCAGCCAGTACCTCAATGTGACGCCGACCGTGCCGGTGCAGGACGAGGTCGTGGTCGGCTACCTGACCAACCTGGTGGAGAAGCACGGCAAAGTGATGCTCGTTGAAATCGAGGACATCACCCAGGCGAGAACCACCCTGCACGCGAAGAACCATCCGGTGCAGGAGGACCTGGACGTGGAGCTGATCGACTTCGGCGGAGGGGGCCTCGAGCTGATCACCCGGCGCCTCGAACGCGGCGACCAAGTCGTCGTCTGCAAGTACACCTCGCACGGCGTCGTCCACCATCTGCTGCGAGCGGAAGGTGCGCCGTTGCCGGTCATCTACGACAACGAGATCCTGCCGCGCTACCTGTTCCTGGGCGCCGCCCTGATGACGCTGGGCATCTTGCTGCTGCTGTGCTGGAAGCTGCCGGACTTCTTCACGCGGACGCTGTTCTGGCTGCGCAGCCTGGGCAAGTTCCAGCTCAAGGCGGTCGGCATGCAGCACCTGCCGACCAGCGGGCCCGTGATTCTCCCCACGAACGCCGACACGCTCGTTGGCGCCTTGCAGCTGGTCGCCGTCACCGACCGCACGACCAAGGTGATCCTGCTCTCCGATGGCAAGCCGTCCGTGCTCGGCGGACTGATGCGCAGCCTGGCGCGGCGCACGTCGGTCGTCGAGTTCCATGCCAGCACCATCGACGCCGCCGGCTGGGCGAAGGCCAAGCAGATCGCGCAGGAGACGCTGGCCGACGGCAACCTGCTCGCGCTGAGCATCGACGGCGAGCATTCAACTGGCGACCTGGAGA
>JAYSSW010000792.1:0-6791 GCA_043720335.1 Planctomycetia bacterium | reverse complement strand
CGCGCTCGCCTGAGGCGAGCGGCTAAACTTGGTGCGGCTGCGGCTTCTTGCCGGGCTAGTAGTTGAACTGCAACTGGACCCGGAACAAGCTCCCTTCGAAGTCGCGGTACGATCGGCTGCCGACGGTGTCGATGGCACGAAAGTTCGGCGTGTTGGCGAGGCTGTACTCGAACACAAGCTCCAGTTCCTTGCGAAGCTGCCATTCGACGCCGAAGTCGACCTGGCGCTGGTGGCCGAAGGGGGCGTTCGCGATGTTGCGGTAGCCGCCGGTGTACTGCTGGTAGCGGCAGTAGGGGGTGAAGATGCCGCTGGTCTCGGTTTCATGGCGGTACATGCCCATGATGTAGCCGCCGTTGAGGTGCCTGCGGACCACGGCGGTCTGGGCGTCGTTCAAGCCCGGCCCGTCGCCCACCTGCCATTCCGCCTGGAATCCGAACGGCTGGGGGAAGACGACGAACGAAGCGGCGACGCGCTGCTCCATGATGCCGGAGGTTCCGCCGGTGTTCTTCGGCGTGATGAGGTCGCCTTTGCCCAGAGGCGAGATGTCCGCTCCCGTGACGCGGTAGCGTCCACGCAGGGCCTGGATGCTTCCTTCGACGACCTGTCCGCTGGGCAGCTCCACCGGCCAAGTGAAGCGGGCGACCGTGTGCAGGTCGAGGTTCTGCTCGAACTGCGCTCCGCCCTGCCCGTTGTAGACGCCGAAGCCGAAGATGCCGTAGTTGCCCGACCCCTTCAATCCCCCGTTGACGAGCGTCTGGAACAGCTTCTGCTGCGCCACCGGCGTCCAGTAGTAGATGACGCCCAGGTCGCGTTCGTTGGGCGCGACGGCGGTGTTCATGGCGTCGGTGCGGTCGAGCGGGATGCGGTTCTGGCTGGACTGGAGGTTCTCCCAGCCGTAGGGCACTTTCGACAGGCCAACGCGGAAGCGGTTGACCTTGTCCTTGTCGATGTAGATGTCCGCGTAGAGATCGCGCAGCTGAGTGAAGAACGTGTTGTTGGCCGCCCCGTCGGTGTTCGACGCGAAGTCGGGCTGGAAGTAGAGGAACAGGTGGTCCGAAACATCGCCGGACAGGATGAGGCGAGCTCGCCGGATCAGGAAGTTCTCACGGTTGCCGTTGATCGTTCGGTCGCCGAAAAGATTCGGAGTGCCCTCGTCCGTTCCCAGAGTTCGGCCGAACCGCATCTGCGTGTAGCCTCGGATCGACAGCTTCTCGTACCACTTCTTGCTTTCCTTGCCCGTGCTCAGGGAGTCGTACAGCGATTGCAGAAAGGTGTCGTGCTCCGGCGTGTCTTCATGAGCCCTGGGGAAAATCTGGTGATCCAGGAATGGCACGCCGTGGTCCATCGGCTGGGGTTCGGCCTTCTTGGCGGCTTCCTTGGCCTTGGCTTCCTCGTCGCGCGACTTCAGGTAGTCGCCGACGATCTTCTTCACGTCGTCCTTCCCCAGCGTGCTCCCTTCCGCGTCGGCGGCGCTGACCGGCCCCCCCTGGGGACGCGGCTGCATGCCCTTGAGGGCCTGCAGCAACTCCTGGTTCTGCTTCTCCAGCCGGTCGAGCCTCGCTTTCAAATCCTCCTGCCCTGGCGCTGAGTTCGGCGCCGCGTCCGCCGCTGGCAGAACAGGCAGCATGTCTGTGGGAGGGATGAGCTGTCCCTTCGCGTTCCCCTGCGTCGGGGTCGGCGGAGCAATCGGGGGGAACGTCGGAAGACTAATCTGTGCATGCAAGACGCCGACGACGGCCAGCATGACGAAGGCGCACAGGCCCCCGGCACAATGGATTCTCATATTTCGCCAGGCCATGATTCGTGAGTCCTTTCGGTTCAAGAAGAACATCCCTGCTCTTCCGGGCAGCGGAAACGCACCACGGTTCCCATTTCCTTGACTGGCTCCGCGATCTCGACGCAGGGCAACGGTGCGGAACTTGCCTGGACGGACGAAGTTCTTCAGCAATGCGATTCTGACAGCTCGATCGCTTCCCATGAATCGAATCGGAGGGTTCTTCTGCATTCGGCGAACCGCCGCGCAGCGCGTCTATCTAACCATTCGGTTAGTGCCGGATCGCGAAATTATGAAGTTTGGGGAAGGTTGTTCCGATTGACGCGATTCTTCGGGCCTGGATCGTTGCGCAGGACCGCAGCCGCTACAATCATTGCAAACCTCCTTGTTTCCGTGTCACTTTCAGGAAAGAAGCGTGAACATGCGTTCCTATGCCCTGCTCGTCGCCGTCGCCGTCGGCTGCCTCGCCGCCACTCCCGCCCATGCCCAGGAGAAGTCCATGAATCTGCACCAGTTCCAGGCCGTCGACATCGACGGCAAGAAAGTCGAACTTTCCAAGTACAAGGGGAAGGTCGTCCTCATCGTCAATGTCGCCAGCAAGTGCGGCTACACCAAGCACTACGAAGGACTCCAGGCGATCCAGGCCAAGTACGCCAAGGAAGGCCTCGTCGTCCTCGGCTTCCCCTGCAACCAGTTCGGCGGCCAGGAGCCTGGCACCGACAAGGAGATCAAGACCTTCGCCTGCGACACCTACAACGCCACCTTCGACCTGTTCAGCAAGGTCGACGTCAACGGCGACAAGGCCAGCCCGATCTTCCAGTGGCTGACCTCGAAGGAAGCCAACCCCAAGACCGGCGGCCTGGTGAAGTGGAACTTCGAGAAGTTCATCATCGGCCGCGACGGCGCGCTGGTGGCGCGCTTCGCCTCCGCCGCCGACCCCGAAGGCCGCGAGATCACTGACATCATCACCCAGGAACTCGCCAAGAAGTAGCCGGGTGTTTGAAGCAGAACGAACCAAACAGAAATGGTCCGAGCCTGAGCGCCAAGCGAAGGATCACATGATCCTTCGCTTGGCGCTCAGGCTCGGACTTTTGCATCTTCAACGCAAGTCGCTCACCCGCCCAGGATGCGATCCCACTTCGCCTTGTTCCAGGCCACCTTCTCCGTCGCCGACATCTTGCCGAAGTCAGGCTCCGCGCTCGGTGTCGCCTTCTTCGCAACTGCAGCGGATGCCGGCTTCTTGATCGCCTGCGACGGCGGGATGCTGACCGTCTTCGCGCTGCCGCCGTAGCTCATCACGCTGGTCTGCAGCACCATGTCGTCGTTGAGCGAGCGGTGCGGCGTCACGCCGAGTTGCTGCAATACGCCGTGATACGCCTTCACCGCTTCCTCCGGCGAAATCTCGCCGTCGGCGATCCAGCGCAGGAAGCGGATGAACGCGAGCTGGTTCTCGGCGTTGTTGATCTTGCGTCCGAACAGCGCCACCCGGCCGCCATGCTTCTTCGTCTCGCCGATCAGCTTGAAAGCATCGTAGGTGGTCCCCTACGAACCGCCCAGCACGCCGACGACGAGGTGCGGATCGTAGTGGACCAGTTCCTCCATCGCCTTGGGGCCGTGGTAGACCATCTTGAGGAAGACGGGCCGCCCTTTTGAGGTTACGCCGCCGAGGGTGCGGACGATGGCGTCGTTGATGTAGTCGGGGATCTTCGACGCATCGACCGATTCGGGCCGGTTCGGGTCGAAGATCTCAAGGAAGTGCCGAAAACCCTTCACCTCGGCTTCGTGGCGGAACTCCTTGTAGCGCTCGAGCGCTTCGCGGTCGATCACGTGATCGTTCTGGAACGTGATGCTGTAGAGGCCGAGGTTGGCGCCGAGGTGGCGTTCTTCGGGCGCGCAGCCAAGATGGCCGCATTGGATGTGGTCGAGCGACGCGGTGCGGAACGGCAGCGCGGGCTGCTCGGGGCTGCGGCCGCCGCGCATCACGTGCACGTCGGTCGTGTCGTTGGCGCGGGCCGCCGGCGTGATGTGGCTCTTGTCGAAGATCCGCTTCTGGATCGTCAGGATCTCGTTCGTGTGGGCCGACATGAGCATGATGTCGACCAGCCCCTGCTCGACGATCCGCTCGATTTGGTCGCGGTACTCCTGCAGCGAACGGTAGCGCACCTCGCCGGTGTGGACCTCCGGCGAGCGCCCCGTCGCGCCGAGGCCGAGCGCCATGTCGGCGTCCTTCGCGTCGGCGATAATGAAGTCCTTCGCCCCGCGCGGATCGGTGTGGATGCGGGCGAGCTTCTGGTCGAGCGATTTCTGCATGGTTGCAACGGCCATGATTTACTTCCCGCTGTTCCACGCTGTGCGCGGGATGACTCGTCCCGCAGCCGGCTTGTTGATGGTGGGCTGGTTGACGGGAACGGACAAGGTCGGCGCTTTGGTCATCGTGCCGCCGCTGGCGAGGCGGGCGTCGACCTGGCTGATCGTTTCACGCAGCACGCGGCCGGAGTTCTGCAGGCCGAGGCGCTCCTTCGGCGACAGCGCCAGCTCGATCTGCTTGCGGACGCCGCCGCAGCCGACTTCCGTCGGGACCGACAGGCAGACATCGTGCAGCCCGTAGGGGCCGTTCACGAGCGAGCTGACCGGCAGGATGCGGCGACGGTCGAGCGCGATTGACTCCACGACTTCGCGGATCGACAGGCCGACGGCGTAGCCCGCGCCCCCCTTCAACTTGATGACCTGGGCGCCGGCGGTCTTCGTCTCCTCGAACGTTTCCTTGCAGAGATTCGCGTCGCAGCCGGGCCACTGCTCCAGCGGCAGGCCGTTGATCGTGGCGCTCGACCAGATCGGCACCATGCTGTCGCCGTGCTCGCCAAGGATCAGCGCGTTGACCTGCGTCGGAGCGACCTGGAGTCGCTTCGCGAGGTTGCTGCGGAACCGGGCGGTGTCGAGCACCGTGCCCAGGCCGATCACGCGCTGCGACGGCAGCCCCGAACGCTTGACGGCGAGGTGCGTGAGGATGTCGACCGGGTTGCTGACGATGATGAGGTAGGTGCTCTCCTTCAAGCCCCCCGCCTTCATCTGGTCGAGCAGCGTCAGGAACAGATCGACGTTGCGGTTGATGAGGTCAAGCCGGCTCTCGTCGGGCTTGCGGCGCAGGCCGGCGGTGACGACGACGACCTGGCTGGTCGCGACATCGCTCATATCGCCGGCGCTGATGCGCTGGTCGGCCGTCAGGCTGGTGCCGTGCAGCAGGTCGAGCGCCTGCCCCTGGGCCAGCTCCTTGTTGGCGTCGATCAGGCAGATGCTGTTGACGACGCCGCCACACTGCAGGGCGAACGCGGTGGAGCTGCCGACCAGCCCCCCGCCGCCCACGATGCTGACTTTCATGGGAGAGATCCTGTCCTATGCTTTGGTCCAGTCCTCGACTTTCAGGCCGGGGATCGGCTCGAAGTCTCGGAGATTTCGGGTGACGAGCATGGCTTGGTTGGCCAGCGCGATCGATGCAATCTTCAGGTCGGCAGCGCCGTGGCGACGGAACTGCTTCCGCAACTGCTGAAAATGCACGGCTGCCGATTCGTCGAACTCCAGCACTTTGACGGTCCGATAGAGGCCGAGATGCAGGTTCAGCAGACGGTAGGCTTCGACTTGCTCGGAGACTGTCTTCGCAAGGGCCAATTTCTTCAACCAGCCGCGCACCTGTTCCTCGTAGTTCACAATGGTGGTCGTCAGAACCGCGTTCGCCGGATCCGACAAACGTGCCTTGAGCATGTCGAGCTTGGAGCCGCCAAGCAGCATCAGGCTCAGGATGTCGGAGTCAAGCACGATCATTCTTGGTCGTCCGCTTCCGGGGCTTCGCTTTCTGCGACTGGCGCCACTTCCTGCCGAGCTCCAGCGCTTCCGCCGCGATGGGGTCATCCTGGAACGCGCCCATCCACGACACCCACCAAGGCATCTCGTTCACGCTCAGTTTTTCATTCACGCGGCTCATCTCCGCTTCGAGGGCGGCCAGGCGTTGCTCGATCTTTTCCGCAGCGGACATGGTTGAACCTCCGAACGTCGTTTGACGTGGATTCTTTCAGGGAAGAGGTCTTGTCCTCTGCTTTGGTCCAGTCTTCGAGGCGAAGACCGGGAACCTTGATGAAATCCTGCACATTGCGCGTCACAAGCGTTGCCTGTCGAGACAGCGCGTTTTCGGCTTCGTCGAGTCGCGGTATGCGCGGCCGAACTTCATCGCCGCTTCGTAGTGCGGATCGTCGGCGAAGGTGCCGTAGATGGCCTCCCACCACGGCTGCTTGTCCTTCTTGATGTCGTCCTTTACCGCCGCCATCTCGGCCTCAAGCGAGGCCAGGCGTTCCTCGATTTTTTCCACGGCGGACATGGTTGAACCTCCGAACGTCGTTTGACGTGGATTCTATCACGCCTTCGAGCCGCCGAGGGCTTCCATCACGCGGTCGGTGACGATGCGGACCAGCTCGTCGATGTTCGACACCTGGGCCTGCGGCTTGGTGGCGGGAATGTTGCAAGTCGCCGCCTTGGCCGGGGCCGCGCAGCCGCACGACTCGTCGCCTTCGATGTAGAGCGTCGGCTCCTGGCCCTTGCGGTGGAACGCGTAAGGCTCCGGCGCGAAGTCGCCGTAGCCGCTGCTGAAGATGCTCGGCCCGCACAGCTCGCAGTCCTTGGCGTGGATGCGCGGGTCGTCGATGCCGATGCGCTTCTTGAACTGCATCAATTCGGCGGTGTCCTTCTCCGAGAAGTAGTTGACGCGGCCGAGCTGCTTGGCGAGCAGCAGGATCTTGCAGTAGGCGTCGATGATCTCGGTGTTGAAGTACGCCCCTTCGAGGGTCGAGCCCCACGACACGCAGCCGTGGTTGGCGAGCAGGATCGTGTTGCAGTCCTTGACGTACGGGATGATCGTGTTGGGCAGCCGCTGGTCGCCGGGGGTGGCGTACGGCGCGATCGGGACTTCGCCGAGGAACACCTCGACCTCGGGCAGGACGCACTTCGGGATCGGCTCGTGGGCCACGGC
>JAYSSW010000791.1:0-6794 GCA_043720335.1 Planctomycetia bacterium | reverse complement strand
ACGAATGTCGAATCATCCGCAATGCTTTCCGCGGCGAATGGAACTATGAAATCCGACCGCGATCGTAATATCCGGCAAATTATTTCTGCGCGGCTCCTTACCACCCTTCCTTCATCCAAAGTGGCCTCGTTAGCAGCAGCTTCCGCAGTGTCGGGCGGAGCTGCGCCAGCGCCCGGCCCCGGTGGCTGAGCGCGTGCTTCACGACCGCGCTCAGTTCGCCGAAGGTGCGGTGGTACTCGGGGATCAGGAAGTACGGGTCGTAGCCGAAGCCGCCGGCGCCGCGCGCTTCGCCAACGATGACGCCGTGGCAGCGGCCTTCGACGACAGCATGGATCGTTCCTTGCGGGTCGGCCAGCGCCGCCGTGCAGACGTAGTAGGCGTCGCGCTTGTCGGCGGGGAACGGGGCGAGTTCGGCGAGCAGCCTGGTGTTGTTGGCGGCGTCGTCCCCTTGCTTGCCTGCGTAGCGGGCGGAGTAGACGCCGGGTCGGCCTTTCAGGATCGGCACGACCAGGCCGCTGTCCTCGCCGAGCGTCCACAGGCCGAGTTCCTTCGCGGTCTGAGACGCTTTCCTGCGGGCGTTCTCCTCGAACGTCGTGCCGTCCTCTTCCACTTCACTCGCTTCGGGATGCTGCGACAAGTCGTGCAATTCCACTCCCAGGTCGGCGAAGATCTCCTCGATTTCCCGCCGCTTTTTCGCGTTGCGCGTCCCCAGCACCAGCACCTGGCTCATCGCGATTTCCTCCGCGTCGTTGATTTTGTCGCTTGTTGACCTTGTCCGATCATTTTAGAGTAAAGGCTGGCTTCGACACCGCGGCGCAGGGGCGGACTCTGGCGCGGGCCGGGCGTGCATTCAACCAGGAGCGGACATGGGAGTCGGCCTTTACCTGACGGGATCCTACGTGGCGGCCGACCTTGACCACGAGCCGGAGGACTGGCTGGACGAGGTGGCGACGTGGATCGAAGGGCACGAGTCCGAGCCGCTGATGATGTGCCACATCGGGGAGGACGACGAGGGGATCGCGACCCTGTTCCTGCAAGCGCACCCGTGCGCGGAGGACGTGGAGGTTCGCGTGCCGGCTCCGGGCCAGGTCAGCGTGGCCGCCAAGACCTCGACCGCCGGGCCGGGCTACCACCTGTTCCTGTGCGAGTTGATCCACCAGATGGAGAGCGATTTCGTCATCACCTGGGACGACCCGGCCAGCTCCGAATGCGGCGACGACACGGGGCACTTCTTCAAGGAGGACCCCGACGCGGTGCGCGCGGAGATGCTGACCTGGCTGGGGACGGTCGCGAAGCTGGTCGCCGACAACAGCCACAGCGAGGAGACGAGCATCCGCATGGTGTCGATGCCGTTGGGCTATGTCTACCCGGAATTGTCGGAAGTCGCCACGCCGACGGGGCCGCGCTCGCTGGGCTGGTTCCGTGCGGTGACGCAGGACCCGTCGAAGGGGGTCGATTTCTTCCCGTGGTGGGACGCCGGCCAGGGGGCCGACTTCTTCCTGGGCCGGGCGGTCTGCCGGATGTGGCAGGTGGTGCGCTGGCGCCCGCCGATCACCGAGGAGGAGGGCGAGCTGCTGAGCGACGTGCATTTCGATCTCGAACGTGCCCACCAGCTCGACCCGGAAGGCGCCATCCCGTGGAGCGAGTGGCAGGAGATCGTCGACCATCTCAACGACTTCTTCGGCTACGTCGAGTTCCAGTTCGAGGGGGAGCTGGAGCCTGAGATCAAGCGCCGCGCCGAGGCCGCCACCCCGCCGACGACGCGCATCGGCTACCGGCGCGGGCCGGTGCAGGCGATCCTGACCGGCGGCTGGTCGCTCGTCATCCCGGGCAGCTTCGCCGAGGAATGGGAGGACGACGGCCAAAGCTGGAGCGCCTGGCTCGGCGGGCGCACGCTGTGGTTCTCGTCGTGGTCCGTGCAGGACGACAACGACAAGGAACAGACCGCCGAGGCGATCCTCGACGAGCAGGAGTACGGCGAAGGCGAGATCATCGAGCACACGGGCGGCGATGTCATCGGCCGCGCGGTGTTCCGCCCGCACGAGGAGGAGGGCCAGCAGCTCTGGAACCTGAAGGCGTACTCGGCGGTGCAGGGGGGCTTCTGCCTGCTCAACATCTACCTCAGCGAGGAAGCCGACCTGCCGTGGGCGCTCGAGGTTTGGAAGGGGATCACGAACTAGCGCCACGTTTAGCCGCTCGCCTCAGGCGAGCGCGGACACGACGTCGCGCGACGATGGGGTCGAAATGCCGCGTGGGATCATGCCCGCGCTCGCCGTAGGCGAGCGGCTAAACGGTTTCGCTCCCTATCAATACACCACGCCCGCGCAGGCCGCGCGGGTGACCTGTTCGGCCCGAGGAAAAAGCAATGGAAGCTTCGCGGAAACGGAAGGGGGAGCCGGGCAAGGGCACGACCCGGATGCGCAAGGACGACCGACGCAAGCAGCTCCTCGAACAGGCCAAGCAGCTCTTCGTCAAGCACGGCTACCAGCACACGACGACCGAGAAGATCGCCCAGGCCGCCGGCATCACCGAGCCGGTGCTGTACCGCCACTTCAGCAGCAAGAAAGTGCTGTTCCTCGAAGTGCTGCAGGAGATCCGCCAAGCGACGCTGCCGCGCTGGCAGGGGGAGGCGGCCAAGAGCAGCGACCCGGTCCGCAAGTTGCAAGGCGTCATCGACCTCTACCTCGGCAGCACCCGCGAGCACGCCCTCGAGTTCCGCATCATGCACCGCACCCTCGTCGAGACCGACGACGAGGAGATCGCCGCCTGCCTGCGCCAGTTCTACCTCGACAGCGAAACGCTGCTCGCCCAGGTCATCCGCGAAGGCCAGCAGTCCGGCGCCTTCCGCCCCGACCTCGACCCGCGCGTCGGCGCCTGGGAACTCATCCGCACCGCCCTCGGCTACACCCTCACCCTCCCCCTCGGCATCCCGATCTACGAGGACAAGGGCTACCTCCCCCAAGCCATCGACTGCATGCTCAACTGCCTGCGCGCGACGAAGAAGTAGCTTCCAACGTCGAACGAATGCCCGCCGTTGATTCATTCTTTCGATCAGGCGAACGGCCTGCGTAAGCGGGCTGGTGGAATCTCGCGGTCGCTTGTCGCCATTTCGGCGACCTGCCGTTGTTTTGCCGGGCTTGACAGCGGGACGCGGTCGAAACTATCCTGGGCGCGAGGATGGACTCCCGCGCGCTCCAAGGACGACGACCATGGCCGAACGACCGAAGGGGAAATGGCTGGCGGTTTCGCCGGCGCGGAAGATGGTGATGGAGCTGATGCACCACGGCCGCAAGGTGCCCACGATCCCGCTGACGAAGGTCATCCAGCTCGGCCCGCTCGCCGAGGCGCGGCGCGAGGCCGGCGTGAGCTGGATCGCCCTGTTCATGAAAGCCTACGGCCTGGTGGCCCGCGACCAGCCGATCCTGCGCCGCTGCTACGTCCCGTTTCCCTGGCCGCACTTCTACGAGCATCCGCACAGCGAATGCGCGGTGATCGTCGAGCGCGAGTTGGACGGCGAGCAGGTGACCATGGGCGCCCGCATCCGCGAGCCGGAGAACCACACGCTCGCCGAGATCGATGAGCTGATGCGCTACTTCCGCGAGACGCCGGTCGAGGAGGTGAACTACTTCCGCCAGACGATGCGGCTCGGCCGGCTGCCTTGGCTGCTGCGCCGCTTCGTCTTCTGGCACTCGCTGAACCTGTCGGGCTTCAAGCGCAGCAAGCGGTTCGGCACCTTCATGCTCTCCAGCCTCGGCAAGTACGGCGTCGAGCAGTGCCACCCCATCCACCCGCTCAGCACCTACCTCAACTACGGCCCCGTCTCAGCGAGCGGCGAAGCCACGCTGCGCATCATCTACGACCACCGCACCATGGACGGCAGCACGGTCGCCCGCTGCATGGTCGAGCTGGAAAAGACGCTGAACACGACGATGTTGGCCGAGGTGCGCGCGAGCATCGCCAGCCGCGCGAAAGCCGCCTGAAGGAAGCCGCCATGCCGCCAAATTCGACCGACGCCGACCTGGCCGCCTACTGGCGCGGCAAGCGCGTCGCCCTCACCGGCGCGACCGGCTTCGTCGGGCACCACCTTGCGACGCAGTTGAAGACGTTCGGCGCAAACGTCGTCGGCTTGGTCCGCGACTTGAAGAAAGCCGAGCGGTTGCACGCGGCGGGCGTCGGCCTGGTGCAAGGCTCGCTCGAAGACGACGCGGCGCTGCGCGAACTCTCGCACGGCTGCGAGGTGTTCTTCCACGTTGCGGGCGCCGTCGATTTCGAAGGGGACTGGGACCGCTTCCGAGCCGTCAACGTCCTTGGCACACGCCGCGCGATCACAGCCGCACGCCAAGCCGGCGCGCGCCGTGTCGTGCATACGAGTTCGATTGTCGCCGTCGGCGCGTCGCCCACGCCGCATGCCCTCGATGAAAACGCGACGTGGAACCTTGGCCCGCTCGCCATCCCGTACGTGACGACGAAGCGCGAAGCCGAGGAGGAAGCGCTGTCGCAGCCCGGCGAGGTCGTCGTCGTCAACCCGGCGAGCGTCATCGGGCCGGACGACTTCTTCGAGAGCGAGTTCGGCACGCTGTGCAAGCGGTTCTGGCGCGGCCGGCTGCCGTTCCACTTCGGCGGAGGCAACAACTACGTCGATGTCCGCGACGTGGCGCGCGGCCACTTGTTGGCCGCGATGCACGGCCGGCCCGGCCAGCGCTATCTGCTGTCCGGCACGAACCGCACCATGTCGCACTTCTTCAGCGACCTGGCCCAGCTCGCGGCGAAGCCGATCTTCCGCGTCCGCCTGCCCGGCTTCATCGCTCCATTCGCCGCCTCGCTGCTGACCAAGCTGGCGAGCAAGAAGGCGGCGCGTTCGTACCTGACACCGGGCCAGGCGAAACTGCTGCCGTTCTTCTTCTACTTCGACGCCGGCAAGGCGATGCGCGAACTCGGCTACGCCCCCAGGCCGTGGCGCGAGACGCTGCACGACGCGCACGCCTTCTGGATGACGAACCGCGACAAACGAGCCGCCTGAAAGGATCCCCATGTCGGCGTACTGGAACCATCGACGCGTCTGCGTCACCGGCGGAAGCGGCTTCCTCGCCTTCCACCTCGTCCAGCAACTGCGCGAGCTCGGCGCCCGCGTGCGCGTCTTCGGCTTCGCGCCGCGCCCCGACCATCCTCTGCACCAGTGGCGCGATGTCGAATCGGTCGTCGGCGACGTGCTCGACCGCGACGCCGTCCAGCGTGCCGTCGGCGACTGCGAAGTCGTCTTCCACACGGCGGGCCTCGTCGCGGTGTGGGGGCCTGCCCTCGCGAAGATGCACGCCGTGCATGTCGAAGGCACGCGCAACGTCGTCGCGTCGGCGCCCCATGCGACCATCGTCCACACGTCGAGCATCGTCGCCGTCGGCGCGGGCCGGCGTGGCGAAGTGCTCGACGAGGACAGCCCGTTCAATCTCGACGGCCTGCCCATCGACTACGTGCAGGCGAAGCGCAACGCGGAACAAGTCGCGCTGGATGCGGCCCACGCGGGCCAGCGCGTGATCGTCACGAATCCGGGCTACCTGCTGGGGCCTGACGACCTGGAACCGTCGGTGATGGGGCGGTTCTGCGCGCGCGTGTGGAAAGGCCGCGTGCCGATCGCGCCGCCGGGGGGCTTCAACCTCGTCGATGTGCGCGACGTGGCGCGCGGCCACCTGCTGGCGGCGGAGCGCGGCCAATCGGGCCGGCGCTACATCCTGGGGGGCGAGAACTGGACGATGAAAGAGTTCATCCTGCGGCTGGCGAAGGTTGCTGGGCATCGTCCGCGCGTGGTGCCGACGCTGCCGAACTGGCTGCTCGGCCTGTTCGCGAGTTTGGGCGAGAAGCGCTCGACCTGGACGGGCAAGGAGCCGTACCCGTCGTACCAGCAAGCGAGACTGAACCGCTTCCAGTGGTTCTACCGCAGCGACCGCGCCGTGCATGAACTGGGCTACGAGCCGCGCCCGCTTGACGAAACCCTCGCCGACGCCCACCGCTGGCATGGCGAGCACGGCCTCGGCGCCCTGCGCGGCTTCAACCGCTGGTGGCTGCGGCCGCGCAGCGCGGCGTGAGCCGCACGAATCCTGAGCCCGAAGCGCCAAGCGAGGAAAGTCACGCGACGGCGCCAAGTGCCGCATGTCCCGTTCGCCAATGCGCAGCGAGGCGGACGCGACCACGAACCTTTCCTCGCTGCGCATCGGCAGCCCAAACACGTCACGCCAAAATCGAACCACTGCGAGGTTTTCCTCGCTTGGCGCTTCGGGCTCAGCTCAGCGAAAAGAGGACTACGCCGACTTCGCCAGCGTGACGGCGGGCTTGTGGCAGCGAAACACGAAGGCTTGGCCGGCGAAGCTGGTGCGCGACTCGACGCCGACGAAGCCGATCGCTTCGAGCTTGTGGCGAATCTGCTCGACGGTGAGGTAGTGGAAGCGGCCGCGGCGCGACTCGCGTTTCAGCCAGTTGCCGTAGCTGTAGATGCGCCACGCTTTCTTGAGGTAGCGGAGCGGGTTGCGAGCGCGCAGGGCGCCGCTGAGCGACTGCCAGGCGACTTTTCCCCAGCGTGGCTCCGGCACGTTGACCGAGAAGACGAACGTGCCGCCCGCCTTGAGCAAGCGGTGGACTTCCGACAGGATGCGGTCGTAGGCGTCCTGCGTCCACGAACGCGACTGCTCGGAGAACTCCTCGGCGTACTGCAAGGCCAGCCCGGAGACGACGCCGTCGAATCGGCCGCTGTCCCACTGCGGAAAGCCCTTAGAGAAGTCGGAGGCGACGAAGTGGAGCACGTC
>JAYSSW010000790.1:0-6795 GCA_043720335.1 Planctomycetia bacterium | reverse complement strand
TCGACGTGTTCGATGAGCAGCGCGTGGCGTGGAACGAAGTGGCCGACACGCTGGGGACGATCACCGACGAGAAGAGCATGGCCGCCGCCAAAGAGACGCTGTCGGCGAAGCTGCAGAAGCACGCGAAGATCGCGGAGCGTGCGAAGGCGCTGGGGGAGCCTTCCAACGCGGTCCGCGCCAAGCTGGAGGACAACCGCTTCGTGCTGCAGCGGGCGGCGCAGCGGGTGCAGGAGCAGGTGGCCGCCGTCCGCAAGCTGCCGGGCGGCGAGGAGTTCCTCAAGCAGTTCGAGGCCGAGCACCAGAACCTCTTCCGGAGGGCGCCATGATGATCCGCCGCAAGATCCGCCATTTCGCCGCGCTGGCCGTGCTGGCGCTGACGGGCTGCACCGACAACATCGAGCAGCTCATGCGCGACGAGCGCAACCTGGGCAACGAGATCGTCGACGCCCTCGCCGTCTCCATCAACGAGGCCCAGGCCAAGCGCATCTGCACCTTCGTCATGGAACGCGTCCCCGCCCGCCTCGAGAAGTTCGAAGACCGCATGCGCTACCTCAAGCTCAACACCGACGAGAAGGAGTTCGGCGTCGGGCTCTACGGCGGCACCGCCACCGCCCTCTTCCTCGCCGAGTGCAAGATCAACCTCCAGCGCTACGACATGGAGCAGCTCCGCCTCAAGAACCTCATCTCCCAGATCGGCGGCGACCCCAAGACCAGCTGCCCCAGCCTGCTCGAACTCACCACCAAGTACAACATCCACCGCAAGTTCTACGTGAAGGGGGGCAACGCCCTCGACATGATGAAGAGCATCACCAGCGACCCCAAGAAAGCCGCCCAGTTCGGCGACGCCATGAAGGCCCACCAGGAGAACCTCAACCGCTTCGAGGCCCGCAACCTCAGGCTCGTGAACTGACCGCGCCATGAAAGCCCAGGGACAGCCGTCCCTGGGGATTTCGACCCCGCCGCCTCAGACGGCGGCGGGCTTGACGGAACCTTTGTCCGTAGGAGATCGCCGCCTTGGAAGGACTGCTCAACGTCGAAAGCCTCGTCGCCTTCCTCACCCTCACCGGGCTGGAAATCGTCCTCGGCATCGACAACCTCATCTTCATCGCCATCCTCGCCGGCAAGCTCCCCCCGGAGCAGCGCGACCGCGCACGCCGGCTCGGCATCGCTCTCGCCGTCGTCTCCCGCCTGGCGCTGCTCTTCTCCATCACCGTTGTCATGCAGCTCACCGTGCCGTTCTTCACCGTCTTCGACGTCGCGATCTCCGGCAAGGACCTCATCCTGATCTTCGGCGGCCTCTTCCTGCTCGCCAAGGCGACCTACGAGATCCACCACCGCGTCCGCCACCTCGCCGACGGCGAGACGGCCGGCCCGGCCCGCTTCACGCTCCGCTCGGTGCTGGTGCAGATCGTGCTGCTCGACGTCGTCTTCTCGCTCGACTCGGTCATCACCGCCGTCGGCCTGACCCCGCACGTCGAGATCATGGTCGCCGCCGTCCTCGTCTCGGTCGTCATCATGCTCGCGCTGTCCGGCACGATCGTCGCGTTCATCGAGAAGCACCCCGCCCTGAAGATCCTCGCCCTGGCGTTCCTCATCATGATCGGCGCCCTGCTCGTCGCCGAGGGCTTCCACCAGCACATCGGCAAGGGCTACGTCTACTTCGCGATGGCCTTCTCCATCGGCGTCGAGACGCTGCAAATCCTCGCGGAGTCGAAGCCGGCGACGCTGACCGAGACGCCGACGCAGGAGTAAACCGTTGGCGAAAGCCCAGGGCTGCTGCCCTGGGGGTTTGCATACCCAGGGCAGCAGCCCTGGGCTTTCGTCGGCTTTTTTGCCGCCGTCGTGGGATCGTGCAGGCGCACGGATGTGCAGCCGCTTGAGATCGGCATGCACGATCCGTAGAATGCTACAGCTTCCCCCGCCGCGCTGCCACGACGCCTGCCATGAACCAAGCCCTCCCGCCGCCGGACCCCGACGACCTGTTCAGCGACACGCGCATGTCGTTCGGCGACCACCTGGAGGACCTGCGCACCCACCTCATCCGCGCCATCGTCTGCTTCCTCGTCGGCGTCGTCGCCTGCATCTACCCGCTCGGCACCTATGTGCTGCGCATCATCGTCAAGCCGGTCGAGGACCAGCTGGAGGCGTTCTACAAGCGGGCCAACGCGAAGCAGGTGCGGGAAATCCTCGCCAACCCGAAAACCATGGAGAAACTCGCTGGCGGGCGCGGGCTTCGCGTCGGGTTCAGCCGCAAGGAACTGCTCGCGGCCTTGGGAATCCAGAAAACGGATCCGATGGCGGGGCTGATGCGTGGCGCCGACCACCTCTTTGAAAGGCTGGAACTCGACGAACTCGTCGACCCGCAGCTCTACCGCGCCGACGACCTGGTCGAGATCCGCGTTCGGCCGCTCGACCAGGAGCAGATGCTGAAATTCTTCGGCAAAACCGCCGACCTCATCAAGCCGCCGCAGAGGCTGTCGACGTTCAACGTCATGGAAGCGCTGGTCGTTTACATCAAAGTAGCGCTGCTGTCGGGGCTGGTGCTTAGCAGCCCGTTCGTGTTCTGGAACATCTGGATGTTCGTCGCGGCGGGGCTGTACCCGCACGAGAAGCGGCTCGTCAACGTCTACCTGCCGTTCAGCCTGGGACTGTTCCTCACCGGCGTGATGGTCTGCCAATTCCTCGTCATGCCGCGCGCGGTCGAGGCGCTGCTGTGGTTCAACGAATGGCTCGGCTTCCAGCCGGAACTTCGGCTGAACGAATGGCTCAACTTCGCCCTGATGATGCCTCTCGTGTTCGGCATCTCGTTCCAGACGCCGCTGGTGATGCTGTTCATCAACAAGATCGGGGTCGTCAGCGTGCAGGGCTTCCGCGACTACCGCAAGATCGCCTGGTTCGCGCTGGCGGTGTTCGCGGCGATCATCACGCCGAGCATCGACGCATACACGATGGTGCTGCTGTGGGTGCCGATGGGCCTGCTGTACGAGCTGGGCATCCACCTGTGCGTCTGGCAGGGCGGCCCGATCACGCTCGACGAAGTGGACAACGCCCCGTCCGAGGAGATGGTCGAGGTGTAGGGACGCATCCCACGTTGGAAGAAAGAGGAATGATGAAAGCCCAGGGCTGCTGCCCTGGGGATTTGCATACCCAGGGCAGCAGCCCTGGGCTTTCGATGCTTCCATGATTCCTGATGTGGGATGTCACTCGGCGTCGCTTTTCCCCCTCCACCCCCCGCGAACGAATGGCCCACTTCCCCACCGTCCATCTGATCGGCGCCGGCCCGGGGCATCCCGGCCTCATCACGCTGCGCGCGGTGGAGTGCCTGCGCCTGGCCGACCTCGTGCTGTACGACAAGCTGGTTCCCGCCGCGATGCTGGAGCACGCCGGGCCGCACGCCGAACTCGTCTGCGTCACCGACCTGGGGCAGTTCCACGACCTGCGCATCGTCCCGGTCCACGACGCGATGATCTCCGCCGCCAAGGCGGGCCGCCGCGTCGTCCGACTCAAGGGGGGCGACCCGTGCATCTTCGGGCGCGGCGGCGAGGAAGCGGAGGTGCTGCGCGACGCCGGCGTCCCCTACGAGCTGATTCCCGGCGTCACCGCCGCGCTCGGGGCGGCGTCGTACGCGGGCATCCCGCTCACGCACCGCCGGCACTCCAGCGCGGTCGCGTTCGTCACCGGGCACGAGAACCCGCACAAGCCCGAAACCATGCTCGACTGGGACGGCCTGGCCCGCTTCCCCGGCACCCTCGTCATCTACATGGGCATGTCGCGCATCGACCGCATCGCCGAAGCGCTGGTCGAAGCCGGCAAGCCGTCGGGCACCCCCGCCGCCGTCGTCCAGCAGGCGACGCTCGGATCGCAGCGCACCGTCGTCGCCACGCTAGCGGACCTCGCCGACCGCGCACGGCTCGAAGGGCTGACCGCGCCGGCCCTCATCATCGTCGGCGAAGTCGTCAAGCTGCGCGAGAAGCTGGCCTGGTTCGAGCGCACGCCGCTGTTCGGCAGGCACGTGCTGGTGACGCGGCCTCGCCACCAGGCGGGCAGCGTCGTGCAGAAGCTCGTCGATCTCGGCGCGGTGCCTTACGTGCTGCCGACCGTCGAGATCCACCCCATCGGCGACCCGGCTCCGATGGACCGGGCGATTGCGCAATTGGCGAGCTACGACTGGATCGTCTTCACCAGCGCCAACGGCGTGCAAGCATTCCTGCACCGCATCCGCGAGCAGGGGCGCGACTGGCGTGCGCTCGGCAACGTGAAGCTGGCGGCCATCGGCCCGAAGACCGCCGACACGCTGCGTCGGCACTTCCTCGAACCCGACCTGGTGCCGACACGCTACCAGTCGGAGCACCTGGCGGCGGCGCTGCTGGAACGCATCGAGCCCGGCCAGCGCGTGCTGTTGGCGCGGGCCGACCGGGGCCGCGAACTGCTGCGCGAGGTGCTGGCGCCGCGTTGCCACATCGAGCAGGTCGCGGTCTATTCGCAGGTCGATGCGCTCGAAGCCGACGAGGACGTGCTGAACGCGCTGCGGCGCGGCGAGATCGCCTACGTGACGCTGTCCAGCTCGAACATCGCACGGTCGCTGATGGCGAAGCTCGACGCGACGTGCCAGGAGCGGATCACGCGCGGCGACATCCGGCTCATCAGCATCAGCCCGGTGACGAGCGAGGCGATCCGCGCAATGGGGCTGCCGGTCGCGGCGGAGGCGAAGCAGGCGACGATGGACGGGATCTTGGAGGCGTTGATCGAGCGCGTGCGCGCGGAGGAAGCCGGGTCAGCGGAGATCGCGGGAGGCGTCCCAGGAGAGGTAGGCGACCAAGGCACAGGCGACCGCGCCGAGGATGTCGACCACCATGCTGATCCTGCCGAAAGGGATGCGGATTGCGATGTCCAGGATGAACAGAGCAAGCAGGATGCCTGAGACCCCCAGGGAGCCCCAGCAAAGCCACTTTTCCATCGACAACCCTTTCAGCGTCGTTTGAATCATCGCGCTGTTTGGTCCGGGGACGCGGTGTCCGCAGGTCTCATTCAAGCAACATTGTAGCGGTTCGCGCAGCCTGTGCAACCGACCTTGGAAGGTTCGGGCGAAAACCTCATCCCGCCCCGCGGCGAACGGCGGCATTCGCAGCAGAACCGGCAGGTCCGCCCCTCGCAGCGGGCGTTGGACGCCTCATTTCGGCTTCATCTGCTTCCGCGCCAGGGCGAGGATCGCCCGGTGGTCGAACGCCAGCTGCGGTGGGCGGTGCAGCGGGAACCAGTCGGCTTCCGCCGCATCGTCGGCCGCGACCGCCTTCACCTTGGCGGCGTCGACGCGGCCCAGGTAGACGACGCTGAGGGTCCGCCCGCGCGGGTCGCGGCCGGGGTCGCCGAACACGCCGAGCGACACCAGCCGGCCGACTTCCAGCCCGGTCTCCTCCAGAAGCTCACGCCGGGCCGACGCTTCCAGCGTCTCGTCCATCTCGATGAACCCGCCCGGCAGCGCCCAGCAGCCCGCGAACGGGTCTTTCTTGCGGCGGATCAGCAGCACGCGCGGCTTCTCCTCGCGGGTCGCCAGAACGATGTCGACGGTCACCGCCGCCATCGGGTAGTCGTAGGTGTGCTTCATCGAAGGGGTCCGGGGCGGGGAAGGAACGGAAGATGCGTCCCGCGTCAGCAACCCGTATTCCACAGAAAGCCCAGGGGCAGCCGTCCCTGGGAAGTTCCATCCCCAGGGACGGCTGTCCCTGAGCTTTCCGCGTGGAATGCGAACTGCCGACGTGTGCTTGGCTCGATCCAAGCAATCATCCTCGGGCGATGCAGCAGCGCCGTTTCGGGATCGACTTTGTCTTCCTTCGGCTCGTCGATCTTCTTCGGCTCGACATCCTTCTTCTTCTTGCCGCCGCCCTTGCCCATCTTCTTGATGTCGGTCGGCGGCAGTTCGTTGCCTTCGTCCTTCTTTTCGTCGGCTTTCTTGTCGTCGCCGTCCTTCTTCTCCTCCTCGTTCTTCTTCTCCGGCGGCGGAACGAACCCGCCCTTCTTCGGCACGAAGGCGCCGGTGCCGGAGTGGGGGAGGTCCAGCGTGATCTGCTTGAAGTAGACCGCCGCGAAGAAGCCGGCGTAGCTTAGCACGAGCAGGCCGACGATCAGGTTCAGCACCAGCCGCGACTTCTGCGGCGGCGGAGCGGCGGGTTTGTCGTCCTCGTCGTCGTCCCTCGGCTTCGGCCTGCCCTTGGTCCTCGCCTTGGGGGCGTCGTCGTCGCTGTCCTCGTCGCGGCGTTTCTTGGCGGGGCGCGGCGATTCCTCCTGGTCGTCCTGGAAGCCGAACTCCGGTTCCGACGGCGGGGCGGGCTTCTTCGCGGCGGGCTTCGGCGCGGCTTTTTCAACGGCGGCGACGAACGCCTCGCTGCACTTGGGGCATTTCACCCGCTTGCCCAGCGACGCGGCGGAGACCTTGAGCGGGGCGCCGCACTCGGTGCAGGCGACCAGCACCTTCTCGGCGGGGGGCGGCGCGGCGACGGGCGAGGCGCCCTCCTCGGCGACGAAGATCGCGCCGCAGGAGCATTTCACTTTCTTGCCGACCGACGTGTCGGCGACCTTCAGTTTCTTTTCGCATTCCGGGCAGCTGACGATGGCCATTTTCCTCCAACCTTTCCGGATGTCGCATCAATAAGGAGAGTCCCGCCCTGGATTCGCTGGTTTCCGGGGCGGGAAAGGGCGGTGTCTCACGCGGTGGGGGGGAGCCTGCGGACGAAGATGCTGAGGATGCCGGCGAGGGGCTGCAGGCCGGCGAACATCAGCGAGGTGGGGCTGAGGATG
>JAYSSW010000789.1:0-3227 GCA_043720335.1 Planctomycetia bacterium | reverse complement strand
AAGGCTCGCTCGAAGAAGAAACGCCCGCTCCTCCTGGCCGACCTGGAACGCCGCTACCGCGAATCGACGCACTCCTAGCCCTGTCGCGGGCCGTTGATAAAAAAGCTGTAGTCGAGAACGTTTGTCCATTGAATTACCTTTGGCCTCAGAATGAATTATAACCGACAGAGCATATGCAGTCAAGGTAATATTTAGCGATCTACAAACGTGATTTTGCTGGCGAGCGAAGGACAGCCGCCTGGAAAAGCAGCTGCATGCGAGGCGGAAAAAATGAGAAAACACGCAAACTTGGCCCAGGCTGGTTCGTCTTTCTGATGCGACGGATGTGCGCTCTGCAGGATGATTGCGAGGATTGCTGGCCAGGGCGAGCGAGAAGGCGGGAAAACCGAACAATCTCGCGCAGCTTCCCTTGGCACGGGCGGTTTCCGCCCGGTATACTTGCACTAAGATTGCCTAGCTTAACATTCCAACGCCCACTCGATACTCCTGGGATTGCCACCGATGTCGAAATCTCTTCCGCGCTTGCGCGACCTCGTTTCGGATTTTTTCCGCTCGAACCAGCCGGCCCGCCGCCCGCACCGCACCGTGCTGCAGTTGGAGTGCCTGGAAGGGCGCGAGGTGCCCAGCGTGTCGCCGATGCTGCCCAGCAGCCCGGCCGGGACGACGCAGGCGCCGAAGCTGCTGCAATCGACGGCCGCGACGACGGCGGGCGTGCTGACCACCCTGCCGAGCGGCATTGTCAACTACAGCCCCGACCTCACGCACCTCGCCGGCAGCGGCGCGTCGCAGCAGGTCTACTTCGGCCAGAGCGGCGCCGTCAAGCTCGTCCCGCTCGCCAACGGCGGGGTGCTCGTCCAGTTCGCCAACAACAAAGTCAACCTCAGCACCGACGGCACCCACCTCGCCGGCGGCAACAAGACCACCCAGGTCTACGACGGCAGCTCCGGCCCCGTCCGCCTCCTCAAGACCCCTGGCGGCGGCGTCCTCGTCCAGTTCCTCAACACCAACGTCGTCAACTACAGCCCCGACGGCACCCATCTCAAATCCGGCGGCACCACCGTCCAGGCCTACGACGGCTCGCTGGGCAAGGTCCAGCTTGTCACCCTGCCCAAAGGCGGCGTGCTCGCCCGCTTCGAAACCGGCAACGCCGTCTTCCTCAGCACCGACTTCAAACGCCTCGCCGGCGGCGGGACCACCACCAAGGTCTACGACGGCTCCAAGGGGGCGGTCAACCTCGTCCGCACCTACGGCGGCGGCGTCCTCGTCGAGTTCGCCCTCACCGGCGCCGTCAACTACAGCCCCGACCTCAAGAATCTCGGCGGCGGCGGCAAGACCGTCAAGGTCTACGACGGCAGCAACGGCGCCATCAAGCTCATCCCCCTCCAGGACAACAGCGGCGTCCTCACCCAGTTCACCGCCAGCAACGTCGTCTTCCTCAGCCCCGACTACAAGAACCTCGTCTCCGGCGGCGGCACCACCCGCGTCTACGACGGCGGCAACGGCCCCATCAACATCACCGCCGTCCGCGGCGGCGGCGTGCTCACCCAGGTCGCCAGCACCAAGGCGGTCTTCTTCAGCTCCGACGGCAAGAACCTCGTCGGCGGCGGAACCACCAAGCGGGCCTACAACGGCGCCCTCGGCTCCATCACTCTCTCGCTGCTCCACAGCGGCGGCGTCATGACCCAGCTCGACAGCTCCAAGGCCGTCTTCTTCAGCAGGAACTTCCTCGGCCTCGTCACCAGCCCGCAGGTCTACAGCGGCGCCCTCGGCGCCGTCCGCATCGTCTCGCTCGTCAAGGTCGCGCCCAGCGGGCTGACCACCGTCACCAAGCCGAACGGCCTGAAGATCACCGACATCACCGTCGGGGCAGGCCCCAAGGCCAAGAACGGCGACGTCCTCAAGGTCAAGTACACCGGCTGGCTGACCGACGGCTTCCAGTTCGACAGCAACCGCTCCAGCGTTTCCACCTTCACCTTCACCCTCGGCGCCAACGGCGTCATCCAGGGCTGGGAGCAGGGCCTGATCGGCATGCAGGCCGGCGGCATCCGCAAGCTCTTCATCCCCACCGCGCTCGGCTACGCCAACGTCCCCCGCACTGGCATCCCCGCCAACTCCGACCTTGTCTTCGAGGTCGAACTGATCCAGCTCAACTGACCGAAGCTGATCCACACATCGAAACACGAGCCGGGCACGACCAAGCGCCCGGCTCACTTCGCGCGCGGGTGTGATTTTCGCACGGGTCGTTCACGCCCGCCGCTGCGCCGCATAAGGTAAGGGGGTCGCGGACAGTTCCGCTCCCCCTGTCGAAAGGAGTCCCTTGTGCGCAGCCTTGGACATTCCCTCCTGATGCTCACCTGTCTCTTCGTGTGCGGCTGCCAGCAAGGCGCCAACAAGGGCGACGCCCCCAAGGACGGCAAGAAGGACGACAAGTCCTCCCTCCCCGCCTTCACGCCGATCACCCTCGCCGACGTCCCCGCCGGCGCCTACGTCTTCAGCGCGGACGGCTCCAAGATCGAGTTCACCGGCACGAAGAAGGAAGGCAAGCACGACGGCGGCTTCCAGCACTTCCTCGGCGCCATCGACATCCCCGCCGGCGACCTCCTCGACGCCAAGGTCTCCGTCGAGATCGACGCCGGTTCGCTGCACTCCGACGACGCCAAGCTCACCGCCCACCTGCTCGGAACCGACTTCTTCGACGCCAAGACGCACCCCAAGGCGACCTTCGTCTCGACCAACGTCCTCGCCCTCATCGGCAAGGACACCACCCACACCATCAACGGCGACCTGACACTGCACGGCGTCAAGAAAGCGATCTCGCTGCCGGCCAAGATCAACACCAGCACCGGCGAAGTGACGCTCACCAGCGAGTTCCCGATCAGCCGCGGCGAGTTCGGCATGACCTACGGCAGCGACAAGATCGACGACGCCGTCACCATCCGCCTCAACCTGCGCGCGAAGAAGAAGTAGCCTCGCTTCCATCTGCGGGTTCGCGAAGGGCAGGCTGTGATTTGCTCTTCGCGGTCGAGACTGAGACTCGGCAGCAGACCGCCCCACTAACCCTGAGCGCAAGCGAGGGGATCGCCGAATGACTCGCAGGACGAGAATTTGCGTCGGCATGGTTCCCTGTTATCCCCTCGCTTGCGCTCAGAGCGTGTGAAAAAATCGAAAACACGGAAAATCAGGTGTGTTTCAGGCCGCCAGACTCGCCATTACAGCCTTCGGATTGC
>JAYSSW010000788.1:0-6811 GCA_043720335.1 Planctomycetia bacterium | reverse complement strand
GGGAGGGCGAGGCTCCTGCCGAGCCGCGAATGATCGGCGATTCCGTGCGAAGTTCTTGGCTCCGCGAGGTTCAACGGCTCGGCAGGAGCCTCGCCCTCCCGGCCGCCGATTGACCTGTTAGGCTTGCCGCGTGTTTCATCGGTCGCCCATGCGTTTCGTTCACGCCACCTTCCCTTGCCGCCGTCCGCAGCCCCTGTATACTACACCTTTCAGGGCGGAGCGTTTCCACGACCACGAACAGGTGCCATCATGGGCCAGCAGTGTGCGATCCTCGGTACGAAGCCTGTCACGGGCATGCAGTACTCCCACCGCGGCAAGGCGAAGTACCTCGGCGGCGTCGGCGTCAAGGTGACCGGCAAGTCGAAGCGCCGCTTCAAGCCGAACCTCCAGCGCGTCAAGTGCATCATCGACGGCAAGGTCCAGAGCGTCCGCGTCTGCGTCAAGGCGATCCGCTCCGGGCTGGTCAAGCGGCCCGTCAAGCGCAAGCTGTTCCAGATGCCGACGCTGTAGTCGTTCCGCACGCGCGAATCCGACGAATCTGCAAGCCCCGGGACGCGGTTCCGGGGCTTCTGTTCGCTTGAGGGGCTGCCATGTCGCTGAGCCTGGACCAGGTGCAGTGGATCGCCGATCTCGCCCGGCTCGAGATCGCGCCCGACGAGCAGGTGCAGCTGGCGGCCGACCTGAGCGCCATCGTCGACTACATCGGCCAGCTCCAGCAGCTCGACACCGCCGGCGTCGAGCCATTGGCGCACGCGCTCGACCTGCACGACGTCTTCCGCGACGACGAGCCGGGCGTGTCGCTGACCGTCGAGGAAGCGCTGGCGAACGCCCCCGCGAAGAACGCCGCGTACTACCGCGTGCCGGCGGTGATGGATTGAACGAACCCGGAGCGCAAGCGATGGGATCACAGGGAACCATGCAGGCGGAGCATTCACGCTCCGCGAGTCGTCAGGCTATCCCATCGCTTGCGCTCCGGGTTCGTGCAGTTCGGCTACGCCTTTTTCTCAGCCCCGCAGGGCATTGTCCCCTCTTGATGAAACCATGATCGAACGCACCGCGAGCGAACTGCTGGCCGCCTTCCACCGGGGCGACACGACCGCCGAGGCGATCACGCAGGTACACCTGCAGGCGATCCGCGAGCGCGACCCGTCGCTGCGGGCGTTTCTGCTCGTCGATGAAGCCAGCGCGCTCGAACAGGCCCGTGCGGTGGACGCCAAGAAGCAGCGTGGCGAACCGCTCGGCACCTTGGCGGGGCTGCCGGTCGCGCTCAAGGACATCGTCTGCACCAAGGGGCAGCGCACCACCTGCGGCAGCAAGATCCTCAAGAACTTCGTCCCCCCCTACGACGCCCATGTCGTCACCAAACTTCGTCAAGCGGACGCCGTGCTGATCGGCAAGACGAACATGGACGAGTTCGCGATGGGCTCGTCGACCGAGAACAGCGCTTATCAAATCACCCGCAACCCGTGGGACCGCGAGCGCATTCCCGGTGGGTCCAGCGGCGGGTCGGCGGCGGCGGTCGCGGCCTCGATGGCGCCTCTCGCCCTCGGTAGCGACACCGGCGGCTCCATCCGCCAGCCCGCCAGCCTGTGCGGCGTCGTCGGGATCAAGCCCTCCTACGGCCGCGTCTCCCGCTTCGGCCTCGTCGCCTACGGCAGCTCGCTCGACCAGGTCGGCCCGTTCGCCCGCACCACGCGCGACGCAGCGATCCTGTTGAGCGCCATCGCCGGCCACGACCGCCGCGACAGCACCTGCGTCGACCAGCCGGTGCCCGACTACCTTTCAACCCTCGACGCGCCAGTCCGGCCGCTCACCATCGGCGTGCCGCGCGAGTTCTTCGGCGAAGGGCTGGACGCCGAGGTCGAGAAGTCGGTGCGCGAGGCGCTGAAAGTGTACGAATCGCTCGGCGCGACGATCAAGGAAGTGTCGCTGCCGCACAGCCCGTATTCCGTGGCGACGTACTACCTCGTCGCCACGGCGGAAGCGTCGAGCAACCTGGCCCGCTACGACGGCGTCCACTACGGCCACCGCGCGAAGAGCTTCAACGGCCTGGTCGACCTCTACAAGAAGTCGCGCGGCGAAGGCTTCGGCCGCGAGGTGAAGCGGCGCATCATGCTCGGCACGTACGCGCTGTCGAGCGGCTACATCGACGCCTACTACCTCAAGGCGCTGAAGGTCCGCCGGCTCATCAAGAACGACTTCGACGCAGCTTTCGCGCATTGCGACGTGGTGATGGGCCCGACCGCCCCGACCCCCGCGTTCAAGATCGGCGAGAAGGCGAACGACCCGCTGGCGATGTACCTGTCCGACATCTACACCATCAGCGCGAACCTGGCCGGCATCCCCGGCGTCAGCGTGCCGTGCGGCTTCACGCGGTCGGGCCTGCCCATTGGATTGCAGATTTTGGCCGCCCCGTTCGCCGAGGAGAAGCTGCTGCGCGTGGCCCGCATGCACGAGGCCGCGACCGACTGGCACACGCGCCGGCCGGCTGCGGGCTGAGGCGCGAACGGCCTGCCACGTCGAGGGAAGTTGAACGGATGAAAGCCCAGGGACAGCCGTCCCTGGGTATGAAACTTCCCAGGGACGGCTGTCCCTGGGCTTTCGCGACTCTTTCTCACGGGCGACCTCATGGCCAAGATCCACTACCTCCTCGGCGACGCCACCGTGCCGCAGGCGAAGGGGAAGAAGATCATCGCCCACGTCTGCAACGACCAGGGCAAATGGGGCAAGAGCTTCGTCATGGCCATCTCCGACCGCTGGATGGAGCCGGAGACCGAGTACCGCGCCTGGCACAAGATGGGCGACGGCTTCTCGATGGGCGCCGTCCAGTTCGTCCGCGTCGACCCGCACACCTGGGTCGCCAACATGATCGGCCAGCGCGGCACCAAGACCGGCAGCAAAGGCCCCCCCGTCCGCTACGACGCCATCAAGAAAGCACTCGCCCAGATCGCCGTCCACGCCGCCGACGTCCGCGCCACCGTCCACATGCCGCGCATCGGCTGCGGCCTCGCGGGCGGAACCTGGGACCAGATCGAGCCGCTGATCGAAAGCACCCTCGTCGCCGCCGGCATCGACACCTACGTCTACGACTTCGGCGACGGGGAATGATGCCCCCATATAGCCCCCGGCTTGCCGGGGGTGCGGCACGACCCACGCCGGTGTCACGAAAATAATCGTTGACCGCTGCGGGCGAACGATCACTTTTGATTCCTCAGGCGTTGGTTTTTGCGTCACCCCCGGCAAGCCGGGGGCTAAATGAAATCCGCAACCTCCTCACCCCGCGACCGACATGGAACACATCGTCATCGGCCTCGAAGTCCACGCCCAGCTCCTCACGCGGACGAAGCTGTTCTGCGGCTGCAGCACCACGTTCGGGCTGCCGCCCAACTCGGCGACGTGCCCGGTCTGCATCGGCATGCCGGGCGTGATGCCGGTGATGAACGGCAGGGCGTTCCAGCTGGCTCTCAAAGCGGCCGTCGCGCTCGACTGCACGATCGCGCCGTTCACGAAGTGGGACCGCAAGAACTACTTCTACCCCGACCTGCCGAAAGCCTACCAGATCAGCCAGTACGACCTGCCGTTCAGCTCGGAAGGCAAGCTGGCGATCGAAACCGCCGCCGGCACGCGGACCATCGGCATCATCCGGGCGCATCTGGAGGAGGACGCCGGCAAGATGCTGCACGACGAGCAAGGCGGAGGCAGCGACAGTCGCATCGACCTCAACCGCGCCGGCACGCCGCTGCTGGAGATCGTCAGCAAGCCGGAGCTGTCGTCGGCCGAGGAGGCGAAGGCGTACCTCGAAGCGATGCGGCTGATCCTGCGCGAAACGGAGGTCTCCGACTGCGAGATGCAGGAAGGCAGCCTGCGCTGCGACGCGAACATCAACCTGCACATCGCCCAACCCGATGGCTCGTTCGTCGCCACGCCGATCATCGAGGTGAAGAATCTCAACAGCTTCCGGGGCGTCGAGAAGGCGATGAAGCACGAAGCCGACCGGCAGCGCGAGGAGCTGGCCGACCACCTGGCGTCGGGCCGGTGGCGCATCGACCGCGACACGTCGTCCACGTTCGCGGGCCGAACCATTCACACGGTTCAGGAGAAGAACAAGGCCGGCGCCTGGGCGACCGTCAGCAAAACGACGGCTGGCTGGAACGACGCGCGCGAAGTGACCGAGGTGCAGCGGCGCAAGGAGGAGGCCGCCGACTACCGCTACTTCCCGGAGCCGGACCTGGTGCCGGTCACGGTCGACGCCGCCACGGTGGAGCGCGTGCGCAGTGAGATTGGCGAGCTGCCAGCGGCGCAGAAGGCGCGCTTGCAGTCGCAGTACGCGCTGTCGGAGTACGACGCGAACGTGCTGACGCAACTCGGCCGGGCCTTCGTCAAATACTTCGAGACCGCGGCGCAGGTTTACGGCGACGGCAAGGATGCGTGCAACTGGATCACGAACCACCTGCTGGCGTCGCTCAAGGAACGCAAGCTCGACCTTGCGACGTGCCCGCTGCCAGCGGAATCGCTGGGCGAACTCATCAAGGAAACGAAGGCGAAGGGGATCAACAAGCCGCAGGCGCGAGAGGTCTTCGCCGACATGCTCGACCAGGGACTGACCGCCGCCGAGGCGATCGAGAAGCGCGGCATCAAGCCGATGGGGAACGAGACGCAGCTGCGCGAGATGATCCAGCGCGCCATCGCCGGCAACGCGAAAGCCGTCGCCGACTACCGCAAGGGCAAGGTGAAGGCCGCCGACGCGATCAAGGGTGCGGTGATGAAGGAGACCAAAGGCTCCGCGAACATGGAGGTCGTCCAGCGCCTGCTGCTGGAGGAGCTGGCGAAGCTGCCGTGACCGGAGACATCCCACGTCCGTAACCGCTGAAGCGACGAAAGCCCAGGGCTGCTGCCCTGGGTATGCAAATCCCCAGGGCAGCAGCCCTGGGCTTTCCGTGAACATCCCTGGGTATGCAAATCCCCAGGGCAGCAGCCCTGGGCTTTCCATGAGCCTCCCCCCTTCGAGAAAACGCCATGACGGAACCACGCAAGGTTGTGCTCGTGACCGGGTCGGCGACGGGCATCGGGCGGGCAGTCGCGGTCCGCTTCGCGAAGGAGGGGCTGGCCGTCGCCGTCAACTACTCGCGCTCCGAAAAGGAGGCGAACGAGACGGTGGAGCTGGTGAAGGCCGAGGGGGCGCCGGCGATTCTGTGCAAGGGGAGCGTCGCCGACGAAGCCGCTGCCGTGGAGATGGTGCAGCGCTGCGTCGACGAGTGGGGCCGGCTCGACGTGCTCGTCAACAACGCCGGCACCACGCGGTTCATCGACCACACCGACCTCGACGCCGTCACCAGCGAGGTGTGGGACGAGATCCTCGGCGTCAACCTGAAGGGGACGTTCTTCTGCAGCCGGGCCGCCCTGCCGCACCTGCAGAAAACCGACGGCTCGATCGTCAACATCACGTCGGTGGCGGGCTTGCTCGGCCAGGGAAGCTCGATTCCTTACGCGGCGAGCAAGGCGGCGGTCAACTGCATGACGAAGTCGCTGGCGCGGGCGTTCGGGCCGAAGGTGCGCGTCAACGCGGTGGCGCCGGGGCCGGTGCTGACGCGCTGGCTGGCGGATCACATGGACCACGTCGCGAAGTCGCTGCACGTGACGCCGATGGGCCGCGCCGCGGTGCCTGACGACATCGCCGACGCGGTCCGCTTCCTGGCGCTGGGGACGACATTGATGACCGGGCAGGTCGTCGTCGTCGACGGCGGCCGCACGATGTAGCGGGGCCAAGCCCCAGGATGAGCGAAGCGATTCCTGGGGGTGGCTGGCTGCAAAATTCGACCCCCACCAATCGCTTCGCTCATGGTGGGGCTTGGGAATCTCAATCCGCAATCCTCAATCTGCAATCTGCAATCCGAAGACCCACACCAATCGCTTCGCTCATGATGGAGCTTGGGGAGCCTTGACGATTTTTCCGCGCGATCCTAAAATCGTTCTTTTACGCGACATTCCTCTTCATGAAGGGGCCGTGAAGCCGCGATGGAACAGGCCATACGCAAGGCGGAGACGCTGCTCGAAGCACTCCCCTACCTTCGGCAATTCCGCGACCGCGTCGTCGTCATCAAGCTCGGCGGCAGCGCGATGGAGGACGCCGACGCGCTGCAGGCCACCCTTCGCGACGTCGTCTTCATGGCCACCGTCGGCCTGCACCCCGTCCTCGTCCACGGCGGCGGCAAGCCGATCGACCGCGCCATGGCCGACGCCGGGCTGAAGCCGCGCAAGGTCCAGGGCCGCCGCTACACCGACGACGAAACGCTCGCCATCGTCGTCCGCGTCCTTCTTCAAGACATCAACGCCGGCATCGAAGCGCAGATCCGCCAGCTCGGCGGCCGCGCCATCGGCTCGCATCGCGGCGCTCTCACCTACCTGTACGGCGAGAAGTTGCTGCTTCCCGGCACCGATGGCGTCCCCATCGACCTGGGCCGCGTCGGCAAGGTCACGCGCATCGACACCGACCTGCTGCGCGACTTCACCGAAGCGGGCATCATCCCCGTGATTCCGTCGCTGGCGATCGACGCCGACGGCGCCTGGCTGAACGTCAACGCCGACACCGCCGCCGCCGCCGTCGCCTCGCAGATGCAGGCCGAGAAATTCGTGCTGCTGACCGACACGCCCGGCATCCTGCGCGACCGCCGCGACCCGACGACGCTGATCCGCAGCCTCGACGTGAAGCAGTGCGAGGAGCTGGTGCAGGCGAAGATCATCGACGAGGGGATGCTGCCCAAGGTCGAGGCGTGCTTCGACAGCCTTCGCGCCGGCGTCAAGAAGACGCACG
>JAYSSW010000787.1:0-6820 GCA_043720335.1 Planctomycetia bacterium | reverse complement strand
GGGCTTGCCGTCGTGCAGGACGGGGACATGGCGGTAGCCGCCGCCGTCCATCTTCTGGAGGACGAAGTTGATCGTGTCGCGCGTGGTGACGGTTTCGGGGCGCTTCGTCATGAACTTCTCGACCGGCATGTCGGCGTAGCCGGCGTGGACGCCGGCGACCTTCTTGAGCAGGTCGCGTTCGGTGAAGATGCCGAGCAGCCGCGACTGCTCATCGACGACGAGCAGGGCGCCGACGTTGTTCGCCAGCATGCAGGCGATCGCTTCGCGGACGGTGGCGCTGGCGCGGATGGTGGCAGGCTCGTGCGGGTCGAGCGCATCGACCTGCTCGTGCATGACGCCGCGCTCGAACGGGGTGACCGCGCGGGGGCGGTCGAACGCGGTCAAGTCGAACTGGCAGTGCCGGCACGCGTCCAGTCCGGGGATGTTGTCGGTCTCGCACTGCGGGCAGATCATGGCGGGGGGTTCCAAAGGTGGAGCGGGATGCGATTCCGTTGCCGGCGACCCTGCCAACCCTGAGCGCAAGCGAGGGGATCGCTGGGTGATATTTCTCGCCAACCCGGTTCGCGGTGATCCCCTCGCTTGCGCTCAGGGTTAGTTAAGGGCGCCGGCTATTCGATGGTCCAGGCGTCGTCGCCGGCGAGGAGGTCGTCGAGCCTGCCCACGCCTCGTTTGGCCTGGGTGACGAGGATCTGTCCGAGCATCGCGTCCTCGTAGGTCGGCTTCTCCACGGCGCGGAACACCCCCAGGCATTCGGGGAAGTTCGGCCCTGTCAGGCGGCTGAGCAGGAACGCCAGGCTGGGTTCCGGCGAGCGCTCGTCGTGCATGACCACGTCGTCCATCGTCACGCCGTTGCCCAGGCTGACGATCTCCGGCTCGAAGCCGTTGAGGCGCAGGTAGCGCTTGCGGTCGGGCCCGAACTGGAGCGGGTGGCCGTGGTCGAGGTAGACGACGTCGTCGTCCTTGACGCTCTTTTCGGTGGCGTACTCGAAGACGCCGTCGTTGAAGATCTTGCAGTTCTGGTAGATCTCGACGAAGGCGCTGCCCCGGTGCTCGGCGGCCCGTTCGAGGACGGCGCTCATGTGGTCGACTTCGATGTCGATGGTGCGGGCGACAAACGTGGCCTCGGCGCCGAGCGCCAGCGACACGGGGCGCAGCGGGTTCTCGACGGAGCCTTCGGGGCTGCTTCGGGTGCGCGTGCCGACCCGGGCGGTCGGGGAGTACTGGCCTTTGGACAGGCCGAAGACTTCGTTGTTGAAGAGGACGACCTTGATGTCGACGTTGCGGCGCATGGCGTGCAGAAGATGGTTGGCGCCGACCGAGAGGCTGTCGCCATCGCCGGTGACGACCCATACCTGGAGGTGCGGGTTGGCCATCTTCAGGCCGGTGGCGAGAGCGGGGGCGCGGCCCTGGACGCCGTGGAAGCCGTAGGTGTCGAGGTAGTACGGGGTGCGGCTGGCGCAGCCGACGCCGGACAGGAAGACGAGGTTCTCGCGCGGCAGGCCGAGGCTGGCGAGCACCTTCTTCAGCTGCGCCAGGATCGAGAAGTCGCCGCAGCCGGGGCACCAGCGGACTTCCTGGTCGGAAGCGTAGTCGTTCGGCGTCAGGACGGGGAGCGAGGCGACGGCCATGCGAACCTCGGCGGGCAGGGTCAACAGTTGACAGCAAGCCCCAGGATGAGCGAAGCGATTCCTGGGGGTGACTTGCAGCAAGGCGCGACCCCCACCAATCGCTTCGCTCATGGTGGGGCTTGGGGGAATCGTATTCAGGGAGTGCCAGGCGACAGCATCGCTTCGATCTTCGCTTCGATCTCGCGGACGAGAAACGGGCGGCCCTGGACCTTGTTCAGCCCGACGGCATCGACGAGGTATTCCGCACGCAGCAACAAACGCAGCTGGCCCCGGTTCAGTTCCGGCACCAGGATCTTGCGGTAGCGTTTCAGCACGTCGCCCAGGTTGCGCGGCAGGGGGTTCAGGCAGCGCACATGGGCCGACGCGACCGACATTCCCTTCTGGCGGCAGCGCTCGACGGCGGCGCGGATGGCGCCGAGCGTGCTCCCCCAGCCGATGACGAGCAGGTCGCCGGTGTCGGGGCCTTCGACGGCCAGCTCCGGCAGGTCGGCGGCGAGGCGCGTGATTTTTTTCGCGCGCGTCTCGACCATCCGTTCGTGGTTGAGCGGGTCGAAGCTGACGTTGCCGGTGAGGTGCTCCTTCTCCTGCCCGCCGAGGCGATGCTCCATGCCGGGCGTGCCGGGGATCGCCCAGGGACGCACCAATTTTTCGTTGCGTGCGTAGGGCTGGAACGGCTGGTCGCCGGGCTGCGGATGGGTGACGTTGATCTTCGCCACCTCGTCGAGTTTCGGCACGCGCCACGTCTCGGCGGCATGGGCGAGCGAGCCGTCGGTCAGCACCAGCACCGGCGTCATGGCGGCCACGGCGATGCGGGCGGCCTCCACCACGGTCGCGAAACAGTCGGACGGCGACGCCGGCGCGAGGACGACGAGCGGGCATTCCCCGTGCCGGCCGAACATCGCTTGCAGCAGGTCGGCCTGTTCCGGCTTGCTCGGCATGCCGGTGCTGGGGCCGGCGCGCTGCACGTCGATCAGCACCAAAGGCAGCTCCGCCATCACCGCCAGGCCGAGCATTTCGGACGCCAGGCTCAGCCCCGGCCCGCTCGTCGCGGTCACGCCGAGCGCGCCGCCGAACGACGCACCCAGGGCCATGCCGACGGCGGCGATCTCGTCCTCGCTCTGCAGCGCCCGCACGCCGAAGCGGCGCCACTCGCACATCTGCTGCAGAATCTCGCTCGACGGCGTCATCGGGGCGGCGGCGAACACGAGCTGCAGGCCCGACCGCTGCGCCGCGGTCAACAGCCCCAGGCACGTCGCTTCGTTGCCCGTGACGCGGCGGTAGCGGCCCGGCGGCAGCGCCGCTTTCGCGACGCGGATCGGCGTCGGCAGCGACTCGGTCTTCTGCCCGTACTTGTACCCCGCGTTCAGCGTGCGCGTGTTCGCCTCGCGCACGCCGGGGTTGGGGGCGAACTTGTCAGCGATCCAGCGCAGCGTCGGCTCCAGCGGGCGGTCGTACAGCCAGCACGCCAGGCCGAGCGCGAAGAAGTTCTTGCAGCGCTCCGCCTCGTGCGGCATCAGGTTGACGCGCGACACCGCTTCCAGGGTCAGCGTCGTCATCGGGATCGAGAAGACGCGGTAGCCCTTCAGCGTCCCGTCGGCGAGCAGGCCGCCCCGGTAGCCCGCTTTCTCGATTTCCTCCTGCGTGAAGGCGTCGGCGTTGAGCAGCAGCACGCCGCCCGGTTCGAGGTCGGCGAGGTTGACGCGCAGCGCGGCCGGGTTCATGGCGAAGAGCGTGTTGACGAGGTCGCCCGGCGTGTGGACGGGCTGCCGGCCGAAGTGGACCTGGTAGCCGGCGACGCCGGCGAGGGTGCCCACGGGGGCGCGGATCTCGGCGGGGAAGTCGGGGAGCGTGCCGACGACGTTGCCGAACCGGTCGAGGGCGTGGGTGAACTGGTTGCCGACCATCTGCATGCCGTCGCTGAGGTCGCCGGCGAAACGGACAGTCGCTTCGTCGCGTTCCTCGACGGGATGGGCGGCAGCAGTGGCGGGGGTCGAGGGCATGCCGAAGGCTTCCTGCGGGAGAGCGAACCGAAGCATGGAGGCGGTGAAAAATGCGAGGGTTGATGCGTCTTGCAAGCCCCAGGATGAGCAACGCGATTGGTGGGGGTTCAAACCCCCACCAATCGCGTTGCTCATGGTGGGGCTTGGCGGCTGTTCATGTCTCGCTCAGGCGCCTTCGCGTTTGCACGGGACGGACTGCATGCGGGGGGGCAGGTTGTACACGGTGCTGGGGAAGTGCCCGACCATGTAGTGGACGATGCGCTTGACCGAGAGGATGCCGACCGGCTTGCCTTGCTCGTTGACGACCGGCAGGTGGCGGTAGCCCCCCTTCTGCATGCGCTTGATGGCGCAGCGGATCGTGTCGTCGAGGTTCACGGTGACCGGGTCGGGGGTCATGCACTCGACCATCGGCGTCGACAGCGGCTTCCCCTCCGCCAGCACGCGCCGCATCAGGTCGCGCTCGGTGAACAGCCCCACGAGCCTGCGCTCGGCGCACACCAGCACGCAGCCGACCTTCTTGTCGCGCATGAGCTGCACGGCGTCGGCCACCGACTGGGACGGCGACACCTGCCAGGCGGTCGTCGGGTGCAGCCGGGCGACGCGGTCGGTTCGCAGATTGCGGGTCAGGTCCATGCGGGGGGTTCCAGGGTCAGCAGACGTCTTCCTCCACCGTTTCTATTTACTAATCTGGAAGCGAGGTGAGAATGGGCAAGCGCCCGCAGGCGATTCCCGAAAGTTTGTCCCAACCATGCCGCAACCCGACCGACTGTTGACGACGCTCCGCCAAGCCGTGCTCGCGTTCCGCGGCACGCCGGGCCGGCGCGGCCGCCTCGTCGAACTCCCCCCCGGCGCGGAGGTCATGGTCGTCGGCGACCTGCACGGCCACGTCGACAACCTGCGCCGTGTGTTGCAGATCGCCGACCTCGCGAAGCAGCCGCAGCGCCACTTGATCTTGCAGGAGGTTGTGCACGGCCCGTTCCGCTACCCGCTCGGCGGCGACCGCTCGCACCAGATGGTCGATTTGATCGCTGCGCTCAAATGCCAATTTCCCGCCCGCGTCCACTACCTCATCGGCAACCACGAACTCGCGGTCTGGCAGAAGCAGTGGATCGCCAAGGGCGAAGTCGACCAGAACCTGCTCTTCCGCGCCGGCTTGCAGGAAGCCTACGGCGAGTTCGCCGACGCGGTCGAGACGGGCTACGACCAAATGTTCGAGGCCGCCAACTTCGCCGTGCGGACCGCCAACCGCGTCTTCGTCAGCCACAGCCTGCCAAACATGAAGCACCTGCCGAACTTCGACTTCGCGATCCTGCAGAGCGACAAGATCGAGCCGAAGGACCTGCAGCTGGGCGGCACGCTGCACTCGCTGATCTGGGGCCGCGACACGCGCCAGGGCACGGTCGAGGCGTTCCTGAAAGTCGTCGACGCCGACCTGCTGGTCAGCGGCCACATCCCGACCGACCAGGGCTACCTGGCGCCGAACGACCGGCAGCTCATCCTCGACGCGCTCGGCGCCCCCGCGTGCTACGTCCTGTTCCCCACCGACCGCCCGCTCACCCAGGCCGACCTGCTCGGCTGCCTGGGAACACTGTGATTTCGAGAAAGCGATCCGCTGTCCGCCATGAACACGTCGTTGATTCCCACGCTGGAACAGATGCTGGACAAGCTCGGCCCTTTGACGCGCGAGAGGATCGACGTCGAGGACCAGGAAGTCTACTTGGAGAAGCCGAGCAACTCGGACCGGCTGTTCGCCGACCCGGCGGTGCGGATGGCGCATGCGCAGGACCAGTACCTGCCGTACTGGGCCGACCTGTGGCCCGCCGCCCGGATGCTGGCGAAGACGCTGCTGCACGAGCCGGTCACGCCCGGCGCGACCGCCGTCGAAGTCGGCTGCGGCCTCGGCCTCGTCGGCATCGTCGCCATGATGCGCGGGCTGAAGGTCGTCTTCACCGACTACGACCCGTGCGCCCTCCACTTCGCCGCGCACAACGCAAGGCTCAACGGCTGCCACGATTTCCAGACCCGCCTCGTCGACTGGCGCCAGCCCCCCGGCGACCTGCAAGCTTCCCTGGTGCTCGGCTCCGACCTCGTCTACGAGCTGCGCATCGTCCCGCCGCTCGTCGCGTTCCTCGACAAGATCCTGCAGCCCGGCGGCCTCTGCCTGCTCGCCGACCAGGACCGCATCCCCGGCATCACCTTCCGCGAAGCGATCGAAGGAATCGGCCTGGGCTTCACGACGAAGATGGTCCGCGCCGGCGAACCCGGAGGCCGTCGCATGAAGGGGACGCTCTACCGCATCGCCAAACCCGCTTGACCTTGGCACGCGCGGCCGACCAGCGGTAAAATGCAAAGTGGAGAAACGACGCCGAAACCGGAGACGCCGATGCCGAAGTTCATGATCGCGACGACCTGCTTGCTGATCGCCGGTTGGCTGGCGCTGCCGACGGGACAGGCCCAGGAGAAGGGGATCGAGCCGGCCATCGTGAAGTACGACGGCTTGAAGGGCGTGGTCGCGAAGAACAAGGGGAAGGTGGTCGTCGTCGATTTCTGGACCATCGACTGCATCCCGTGCAAGGCGAAGTCGCTGCCCCATCTCGTCGAGATCCAGAAGAAATGGGCCAGCAAAGGGCTGGTCACCGCGTCGGTGCTGATCGACAATTACCAGACGAAAACCGCCGAGGAGCTGAAGTCCGCCGCGGGACGCTACCTGACGCGCATCAACGCGACGGGCTGCATCAACCTCGTCGTCGACAAGGACGCCCCCTTCGGCGGCGACAAGATCCGCTTCAGCTCCGTCCCGTGCATCTACGTCTTCGACCGGCGCGGCAAATGGACCCGCTTCGGCGGCGGCGAGGAAACCAACGTCCTCGACGACGCGGGCTACGTCCGCATGGACCAGTTCATCGAAGCGTTGCTGGATGAGAAGTAGGAAGGGCAGCATCTGTTGTTTGCGCGGACAGGGACGAGACGCCAGCCGCCTACACGAAACCTGAGCGCAAGCGACGGGATCGCAGCAAGCCATGCAGGCGGAAATTCTCGTTCCGCGCGTCGTCCGGTGATCCCCTCGCTTGCGCTCAGGGTTCGTGGGGCGTTTGCAGATCATCCGTGTCTTCAGGCGAACGGCCTGCGTAAGCGGGCGGGTGGAAATTTCAATCGCTGCAAATCTGGACCAGCCCGCTTGCGCAGGCCGTT
>JAYSSW010000786.1:0-3240 GCA_043720335.1 Planctomycetia bacterium | reverse complement strand
CATGGTCGAGCAGTTCGGCGACGGGGTGGACGCGGAGGGCTTCCACGATCTCCCCCAGGGTGGTTTTCAAGTGGTGGGTTTCGTTGCCGACCATCGCGAAGCCGAGCACGGCGAGCTGGCGGTTGTCCAACTCCTCGACCTCGGCGACCGACACGTTGAACTGGTTCGCCAGCTTGTCCTTGATCGAGCGGACGACCTGGCGTTTGTCCTTCAGACTGCGGGACTCGCGAAGCAGCAGCCGCACGCGGAGAGTGCCGATCTTCATGGCGGACGGGAACCCTCCTGGACGAACCCGGAGCGCAAGCGATGGGATCACAGCGAACCATGCAGGCGGAAAAAGCGCGTTCATTCCGCGTGTTGCCAAGGTATCCCCTCGCTTGCGCTCAGGGTTAGTACAGTCCGTCCCCCACGTTGACTACTCCAGGGTGCGCTGGATCTGGTCGATGCGGAAGGCCTCGATGACGTCGCCGACCTTGATGTCGTCGTAGCCGGCGACCTTGATGCCGCACTCGAAGCCCTCGCGGACCTCGCCGGCGTCGTCCTTGAAGCGTTTGAGGGAGTCGAGGCCGGCCGACTTCTCGGCGGGGGGGTAGATGACGACCCCGTCGCGGATGACACGGATCTTGGCGTTGCGCTTGATCGACCCCTGGGTGACGTAGCAGCCCGCGATGGTGCCGGTCTTGCTGATGCGGAACGTGTCGCGGACGACGGCGCGGCCGAGGTGGACGACCTCCTCACGGGGCTTGAGCTTGCCTTCGAGGGCGGCCTTGATGTCGTTGGTGAGGTTGTAGATGATGTCGTACTCGCGGATCTTCAGGCCGCGTTCCTCCGCCATCGCCAGGGCGCGGTCGTCGGGGACGGCGTTGAAGCCGACGATCAGGGTGTCGTCGGGCGAGGTGAGGGCGAGCTGGACGTCGCTCTCGGTGATGGCGCCGATGCCGGCGTGGAGCAGCTTGAGCTTGACCTCCTTGTGGTCGAGCTTCTCCAGCTCCTTCTTGATGGCTTCGACGGATCCCCGGAAGTCGGCCTTGAGGATGACCTTCAGCTCCTCGATCTTGCCCTGGGCCATCGACTCGAAGGTGACGGTCTGGCGGCGGGTCTGGGCGGCGTCGGACTGCTTCGACTTGCGCTGCTCGGCGATCTCGCGGGCGACCGACAGGTCGGGGATGATCTGGAAGCTGTCGTCGGCGTTGGGGACTTCGTCGAGGCCGACGACGCGGACGGGGACGCTGGGGCCGGCCTCGTCGATGGGCTTGCCCTGGTCGTTGTACATCTGGCGGATGCGGCCGTAGGTGGCGCCGCACAGCAGGATGTCACCGCGACGGAGGGTGCCTTCGCGGACGAGCATGGTGGCCTGGACGCCTTCGCCCTCGCTGAGCATCGCTTCGAGGCAGGTGCCGCGGGCGGGGACGTTGGGGTTGGCCTTCAGTTCCTTGAGTTCGGCGACGAGCGAGAGCTGGTCGAGCAACTCCTCGATGCCCTTGCCGGTGGCGGCGCTGGTTTCGACGAAGGGGGTGTCGCCGCCCATGTTGTCGGGGAGGACGCCGAGGCCGTACAGCTGCTGGCGCGTCTTGAGGACGTTGGCGCTGGGCATGTCGACCTTGTTGATGGCGACGACGAGGGAGACGCCGGCGGCCTTGGCGTGGTTGATCGCTTCCTCGGTCTGGGGCATGACGCCGTCGTCGGCGGCGACGACGATGACGGCGATGTCGGTGACCTGGGCGCCGCGTGCGCGCATCTTGGTGAACGCTTCGTGGCCCGGGGTGTCGAGGAAGGTGACCGGGTGGCCATTGCGCTCGACGCGCCAGGCGCGGATGACCTGGGTGATGCCGCCGGCCTCGGTGTCGACGACGTTGGATTCGCGGATGCGGTCGAGGAGCGAGGTTTTGCCGTGGTCGACGTGTCCCATGATGGTGACGACCGGGGCGCGGGGGAGCATGTCCTCCGGCTTGCCTTCGGTGTGGTAGCCGGCCAGGAGCATGTCCTCGCTGCCGGCGGGGCGCTTGATGGTCAGCTCCTTGCCGTACTCAATGGCGAGCAGCTCCGCCATCGCGGCGTCAATGGTGGAGTTGATGTTGATGCCCTTGGGGGCGCCGTGGCCCATGAGCTTGAAGAGGAGTTCGCCGGAGCGGACGCCCATCGCCTCGGAGAGAGCGCGGACGGTGAGGGGCGTTTCGACCTCGATCTTGTTGGAGCGGACGATCGGCCCCATCTTGCGCTGCTGCTGTTTGCCGCGCAGGTGCTTGAGGGTGCGGACGTGCTGCTCCTCCTCGTCGGAGAGGATGCGGCCCGGGGTCAGCTTGAGCTGCTGGTCGCGTTCCTTCTTGCGTTCCTCGGCCCGTTTGTTGCGGTCCTTCTGGCGCTGGTCGCGGCCGGGGATGAGGCTGCCGGGCTTCTTCGACTTGTCCTTGCCCTTGCCGCCTTCGTCGTCGTCCTCGATGTCGCCGGGGACGACCGGGGCGGCCTGCGGCTTGAGGATGTCGGTGGGGTTGACGTTGGTGCCGGTGCGCATGCGCTCCAGCTGCTCCATCGTGAACTTCTGGAGCTGCTTCGGCCCGGACGTGACTTCCTTCGGCTTGACCGGCTGTTCGGGCTGCTTGTTGAAGCGCGACGGCTGCACGATCGGCTGGAGATGCGAGTAGCCCGCACGGGTCGCCGGCTTCTTGAGCGGCGGCGCACCGGAACCTTGGCCGGGCGAGGAGGGGACGGACGGCGGCGTGCCGGGCTTGCTGCCCGTGCCGGTCGGACGGTTGCCCAAGTCCTGCGGCGTCTTGGCGGCGGGCGACTGCATGTTCGGAATCGCCGAGGGGCGGTTCGTCAGCGTCGGACGCGGCGTGAACGGCGGGGGCGTAGGCTTGACTGCGGGAGTCGGGGCGGGAGCGGGAGGCGCGACCTTGACCACCGGGGCCGGGGGCGTCTCGACCACGGGGGGCTTCACCACCGCAGCGGGAGCGACTGGCGCGGCCTGGACCGGCTTCGGCGCGGCGACAACCGGCTCGACCGGCGGCTTCACCGTCGCGGCGGGAGCGAGCGGTCCAGGCGGCGGCGCCTTGGCGGGCGCGACCGGCGCGGGCTTCGGCTCAACCACGGCGGCGGGCGCGGGCGGAGCTTCGGGAAGGTCGGGAGCCACCGGCGCGGCGGGGGCGGGCTTCTTGGCGGACGGCTTCTTGCCTTCCCCCTTCGCCGCCTTGAACTCCGCCTTGATCGAGGCGATGTAGTTGGTGCTCACGTCGAGGCCGA
>JAYSSW010000785.1:0-3244 GCA_043720335.1 Planctomycetia bacterium | reverse complement strand
CTCCTTGTTGACGTGGAGATTCCCAGAAACGAACGGGCTTAGCAACCCGAAAATTCAGCCTGGACATGGCACTAGCTTGGCCGACATGTCCTTGGTGTCGTAGACCGCCACGCCATAGACGGGGCGAAGGGGATCGGTCAAGGAGCGCCAGCCGCCGGCGCCAGCGAACGCGACCTGCTTGCCGTCGGGACTGACCGCGATGTTCTTGCCGTTGACGCAGGCGTTTTCGTTGGCGCCGGCGAGCTTCAGGTCGTTGCCGTCGACCTTGTACTTCAGCACCGTTCCTCGGATGTTCGTGGAGGACAGCGAGATCTTCACCGAGTTGCCCGGCCCCTCCTCGACGACAAGTTCCCTTTGGATCGGCTTCTGGATGCCCGTGTAGACCGTCAAGCCGTCGGAGGGATCGACCGCGAGGTACTGCCCGGCAGCCTTCGTCTTGACCGCGGTCGCTTTCGCCGGGTCGATGGCGTACACGTCGCCCTCCAAATTCACCGCGTAGACCAGCCCCTTCACGGGGTGGCAGGCGATTGCCTGGACCGGCTCTCCCGGCAGGCTGATCTCCGCCAGTTCCTTGGCGGTCGCCGCCTCCAGCACGTGGATTTTCGACGTTCTGTCCGTGGCGACAAACAGCTTGTCCCCCTGGGCCGCGATGAACGTGGGCTTGAAGTCGAGTTCAGGCCGCATCAGTTCCTTGTCTTCGACGGTGTCGTAGTAGACCAGCATCGCCTGCGACGGGACCGAGACGACGAGCGTCCTGCCGTCCTTCAGCATCACTCCGCCCCTGAGGAACGGGAGCTTGAACGACACCTGGGCGGCCGCTTCGCCGCAGGCGCCGAGCATCAGCAGGAAGACGACGCAAGCAAGGCTTCGACGGACGGCGTTCATGGAGAGCGCTCCAGACGAGGGTAGGAGAAAGGGCGCGAAGGACGCGGGAGGTAGGATATGGGAACTTGCAATCGCGGGGGATGTGGCGGGCGCTGAACATCACGGCCCCAGGTGGATGTTCGTCAGCGACGACGTGTCCGGCTTGCCGTCGCCGTTCGTGGAGGCTGTGTCTGCGGCAGGCGGGATGATCTCGGCGGCGATCGGGGCGGCAGGCTCGTCGTTGGCGCTCATGAGGTTGGCCCAGACGTTCCAGTCGGGGGTGTTGGCCAGCACCGCCTTGATGCCCGCCATCAATGGCATGGCCAGGAACAGGCCGGGGATGCCCCAGATCAGCTCCCAAAACAGGCACGCCAGCATCACCGTCGTCGCGTTCAGGTCCATGCTTTTGCCCATCACCAATGGCACGATCAGGTAGCCTTCGAGGATGATGATGGTCCAGTAGAAGCACGACAGAATGAGGGCGACGGTGAGGTTGGTGCTGAGGACCGCGTCGAAGAACGGCGGGAAGCCGGCCAGGATCGGGCCGAGGTACGGGACGTAGTTCAGGATCAGCAGCAGGAACGCCCAGGCCCACGGGTAGCTCAGCCCGGCGATCTGGAAGACCAGTCCGATGACGATGGCCAGGGCGACGTTGATGATGGTCCGCCAGATGAGGTACGTCCGCACCTGCATCGCCATCTCGCGCAGCGCCTTGCCGACCTTGGCGCGCACCTCGGGACTGGGGCCGAAAATTTCAACCACTCGCTGCGTCAGCATCCGCCCTTCGAGGAGGAGGAACAGGAGCGTGAAGACGATGACGATCCAGTGGAACAGCCAGTCGCCCGTCGAGATGGCGATGCCTTTGATGAGGTTGGGCATCGCTTCGGAGAGGTACTGGTAGAAGCGGATCTCGTGGAGTTCCTTGGGGTCGGCCGGGAAGATGACCGGGTCGAGTTCGCTGGGCCAGACGGCGACGACCTTGCCGCGCAGCTTCTGGTACAGGTCGATCATGCCTGCTTTGTCGTTCGGGTTGGGGATCTGCTGGGCCAGACTTGTCGCCGCCTTCAGCATGATCGTGGTCATGAGCAGCATCGTCATGACCAGGCCGAAGATGACGACCAGGCAGGCCAGCCCCCAGCGGATCTTCAGCCGTTCGTGCATCCAAGCCGCTGCGGGGCCGAGGACGCTCGCCAGCAGCAGCGCCATCACGACCGGCACAAGGATGGTGGCGCCGAGCTTGACCGCGACGACGGCGGCGAACAAAAGGCCGACGTTCACGCCGATGCGCGTGGCGGTGTGCAGTGGGAAGGGGAGCATCGAGCTTCTCCGCCGCCGGCCCGAAGGAGAGAGGATCCAGGCTCGGCGGGCATTCATCCATGTCGGGGGAGCGAGGCGCGGCGGCAGGAAGACGATGGAAGCGAAAGCGCGCGCGGCGGTCAGTTCCGAGTTTGTAGTATGGCGGCGCGCAGCGTGTTGTGCAACAGCATCGCGATCGTCATCGGCCCCACCCCCCCCGGCACCGGCGTGATCGCGCCCGCAACATCCTTCACTTCGTCAAAGTCGACGTCGCCGACCAGCTTGCCGTCGGCTCCCCGGTTGATCCCCACGTCCACGACGACCGCGCCCGAACGCACCATGTCGCGCGTCAGGAACTTCGCCACCCCGATGGCGACGACCACCACGTCGGCCTGCCGGGTGATCTCGCCGATGTTTCTGCTGCGGCTGTGGCACACCGTCACCGTCGCGTTCGCCCCCTCGCCCTTCTGCATCAGCATCAACGCCAGCGGCTTGCCCACGATGTTGCTGCGGCCGACGATCACCACATGCTTGCCTTCCAGCGAAATCTGGTTGCGCAGCAGAAGCTGCTGCACCCCCAGCGGCGTGCAGGGCAGGTAGCGGGGCCGGCCAGCGGTGAGCAGGCCGAGGCTTTCCATGCCGAAGCCGTCCACGTCCTTCAGCGGCGTGACGGCGTGAATGACCGCTTCCTCGTCGATCTGTTTCGGAAGCGGCAGCTGCACGAGGATGCCATGCACCTGCGGATCGCGGTTGAGCTGGTCGACGACGGCCAGCAGCTCTACTTGCGTGATGGTCGCGGGATGCAGGTGCAGCCAGCTCGCCACGCCGACCTTCTCGCACGCCTTCTGCTTGTTGCGGACGTAGACCTGGCTGGCCGGATTGTCGCCGACGAGCACCGCCGCGAGGCCGGGCCGCACGCCGGTGCGCTGCATCAGGTCCGCGACCTGGCCGGCGATCTCCCCCTGGATCGTCTGCGCGAGCTGCTTGCCATCGAGAAGCGTGGCCATGGCGTTGTCCCCGTCAAAGATCGTGATGCCGTCCGGGGATGTTCTATCAAGCCCGCTGCCGCTAGGCGGCGGGGTTA
>JAYSSW010000784.1:0-6836 GCA_043720335.1 Planctomycetia bacterium | reverse complement strand
CTTGATTCCTCTGACCGCCAAGACGCCATGACGCCAAGGGAAAGCAGAGGGGAGAAACTCGTGTGGCAAACCGCTCCATGTACGCCGTCTTTCCAAAGAACGGCTCCGGCAGACTTCATCCCCTGACGCCTTCGACGGGACACGCCTTTGCTTCCGTTCTCCGCGTTTCGCGGCAATTGTGATACATTGAACGAATGGCTATTTTGAACCCGCCCACCGTTACTTTTCTCGGCGCTGCCCAGTCCGTCACCGGCTCCATGCACCTGGTCGACACGGGCAGGCATCGCGTCCTGCTCGACTGCGGACTCATCCTCGGGCACCACCCCGACATCTGGCAGCGCAACCGCCACTTCCCCTTCGATGTCAAAACCATCGACGCCGTCATCCTCAGCCACGCCCACATCGACCACTGCGGCAACCTGCCCAACCTCGTCGCCCAGGGCTACCAGGGGCCGATCTACTGCACCCCGCCCACCGCCGACCTGCTCGGCATCATGCTCAGCGACTCCGCACGCATCCAGGAGGAGGAGGCCGAGTTCTGGCTGAACGCCGGCGCCACCGACGAAAGCAGCGCCGGACTTCTCTACACCCACCGCGAAGTCGCCCCGACCCTCGAAGCCTGCGTCGGCGTCCCCTACGGCGTCGACACCGAGATCGCCCCCGGCCTGTCGTTCCGCCTCGTCAACGCCGGCCACCTGCTCGGCTCGGCGATGGTCGTCCTCCAGGGCGAGCACGATGGCCGCAAGTGGACCGTCAGCTTCACCGGCGACCTGGGACGCACCAACCTCGCCTACCTGCCGCCCCCCGGCACGCTGCCCCCGTCCGACCTGGTCATCTCCGAATCGACCTACGGAGGCCGCACGCACAACTCGCCAGAGATGCTTCGCCAGAAGCTGCGCGAAACGGTCGTGCGCACCATCGAGCGGCGCGGCAAGGTGCTGATCCCCGCGTTCAGCCTGGGACGCGCCCAGATCGTCGTCCATTACATCGAGAAGGGAATGCGCGACGGCGACCTTCCCACGGTGCCGATCTACGTCGACAGCCCCCTCGCCGCCGACATCGTCGAGGTGTTCCACAAGTACCCCGACTGGTTCCACGCCGACGCCCGGCAGTCCGCCTCGCCGCTGGTGCGCTATGTGCGTGACCGCCACGAGAGCAAGCAGCTCGCCCGCATGCCCGGCCCCTGCGTCCTTGTGGCGTCCGGCGGCATGTGCGAGGCGGGTCGCGTCATCCACCACCTCGAAACCAACCTCGACGACCCGCGCAACAGCGTCGTCCTGGTCAGCTACCAGTCGCCCGGCAGCCTGGGCCGCAAAATGATGGAGCGCGGGCCAACCGTACGATTTCGCGGCAAGACCTGGAACAAGTGGGCCGACATCGTCGACCTCAACGGCTTCTCCGGCCACGGCGACCAGGCCGACCTGCGCGCCGCGCTGCGCCCGCAGCTGGCGGGACAGCCGCGCGTGTATCTGGTTCACGGCGACCCCGAAGCGTCGACGCAGCTGGCGACCGCCCTGCGCAGCGACGGCCTGCGCGACGTGCGCATCCCGACGCGCGGCCAGCAGGCCCCGGTGCTCGGCGGCGTTTAGCCGCGACGCGCAGCGGAGCGCGGGAACCACGCGGGGATATTGGGTCATGGCGTCGCGTGGCAACGGTGCGCCACGCGAGGTTTCCATTTCGAGCCATCGCGCGGTTCCCGCGCTCCGCTGCGCGTCGCGGCTAAACTCAGGACACGCGAAAAAACAATCCGCGCGCCCGCTTTTCGGCGTGCGTGCGTCAGTACCTGCGGGTACGCTCATCCGCGTCGCGGCGAGAACGCGCGAGCCTCCGATGAAGATGACCCTGCACGCCGAAAGAGACGCGATGCCGAGACGTGCCCTGGAGTCGTTCCGGTCGTACCTGCGCCTGCTGGCGGCGGCCCAGGTTCCGTGGCAGCAGCGGGGGCGGATCGATCCGTCGGACGTGGTGCAGGACACGCTGGTCAAAGCGCACGAGCGTTTCGCCCAGTTCAAAGGCGACGGCGACGCCGAGCTGGCGGCCTGGCTCCGCCGCATCCTCAGGAACACGATCATCGATGCGCTGCGCCGCGAGGGGACCCGGCCCGAGTTCGTGGGATCCGTCGAAGGGTCGTCCGACTACCTGGAAGGACAGCTCGCCGACAAGCACTCCTCGCCGAGCGAGCGGGCCTGCCGGCAGGACCAGCTCGAGCGCCTCGCCCAAGCGCTCGAGCTGCTGCCAGAGGAGCAGCGGCTCGCGGTCCAGCTCCAGCAGATCCACGACCATTCGGTGCAGGAGATCGCCGAAGCGATGCACCTCAGCAAGTCGGCCGTCGGCGGGCTGCTGAAACGCGGGATGCGACGGCTGCGCGAGCTGATGCGGGAAGAAGGCGATTCATGAGCGAGCACGACCTTTCGGACCAGGAACGCCTGGAGAACGACGCCGTCGCCGCCTACCTCGACGCGGGCGAAGCGGCCGACCCCATGCACTACCCGGAGCTGGCCGACTTCATCGCCGACGTGGACGTGGTGCGCCGCTGGACCGCGCCGCTCCGCGAAGCGGCGCACCTGGCGAGGACCGCGTCGGCCGACCCAGCCGAAACGATCGATTCCGACCGCGTGAAGGCGCTCAAGCTGGCCCAGGTCGCCTCGTTCGGCGACTACGAGGTGGTCGCGGCGCTGCCCCCCGGCGGGATGGGCGTCGTCTACAAGGCCCGACACCTCAAGCTGCAACGGCTGGTCGCGCTCAAGATGATCCTCGCCGGCGACCGCGCAAGCCCCAAGCAAATCGCAGACTTCCTTCGCGAAGCGCGGGCGGTGGCGCGCATGCACCATCCCAACATCGTGCAGATCCACGACATCGGCGAGCGCGAGGGACGCCCCTACTTCTCGATGGAGTACGTCGAGGGCGGCAGCCTCGCCCAGCGGCTGGAAGGCGCGCCCCCCTCCGACATGGAGGCCGCCCAGCTTGTCGCGCTGCTGGCACGCGCGGTTCACTACGCCCATGGCCGCGGCATCGTCCACCGCGATCTCAAGCCGGCAAACATCCTGCTGACCAGCGACGGCGTCCTCAAGATCGCCGACTTCGGCCTCGCCAAGTTCCTCGATGACGACCTGGGGAACACGGTCGATGGAGCCATTCTTGGCACCGCACCGTACATGGCCCCGGAGCAGGCGGCCGGCAGGACGCGCGAAATCGGCCGGCCGGCCGACATCTATGCGCTTGGCGCGATCCTGTACGAGCTGCTGACGGGCCGTCCCCCCTTCCGGGGCGAAACGCTGCATGAGACACTGCATCAGGTCATGGAGAACGCGCCCGTCAAGCCGCACCTCCGCAATCCGCGCGTCGATCGCTCGCTGGAAGCGATCTGCCTGATGTGCCTGGAGAAAGCCCCGAAGGACCGCTACGCGTCGGCGGAAGCGCTGGCGGAGGACCTGGCGAGATTCCTCGACGGCGAACGCCCCCTTGCTCACAAGGGCGTGGTGGGCGTATGGATCCGCACGGTGGTGAAAGAGACGCGCTACACCGAGGTGATGCGCCTCTGGAGCGGCGTCTGGATGGGGCTGGCGGTGAACGGGTTCATCCTAGCCGTCGCACAGTGCTTGCTTCTGTGGAACCAAGTGCAAGACTTCGCTCCCTATCACTGCCTTTGGATTGTCAAGATGTTCGGCGACCTTGGATGGGCTTGGTTCGTTCGCGTCCGAGGCGGACCGCCGCCGTTGCCCGTCGAGCGGCAGCTCGTGCAGATCTGGATGTTCTTCTGGGTCAACCATTTTCTGGTTGCTTGGCTTTACCAGCGATCAGGAGGAACCGTTTCTGGGTTCCTCCCGATCACGGGCATGGAAATGGCCGTGACCCTGGGCTCCATGGCGGCGATTCTCGGCGGCTCCTTCTACGTGTCGGCCGCTCTTTGCGTGGTCATGGCTCTGTTGGACGCCTTGGGGCCCGGTGCAGGAACCCTGTTCGCGGCCGTCGTGAACGTGCCCTATTTCTTCTCGCTGGGCTGGAAGCACTCGCGACGTATGCCAGGACGCTGAACTATTTCAGCGCGCAATTCTCAGGCAATTGATGTGTTTCCTACAGCAAGTGAAGGGCTTTTCAGACTCCCCAGAACGATTGGGAAGATGCGTGATTCTCCTCCATCGCAATCGATAGGAATTTCTCATGCCGCTGCCAGTTCATTGCACACATTCTGCAAACGTTAGCTCGCAGAATGCGTTGAAGAAGGCTGGCGAGGACGGTCGGAGTAGCGTCCTGCAGGCACGAGCCGGGCTTCGCTGGAATCATTTGTCGGCTCACGGCGCCGCTCGATCTTGCACACTAGGCATCGGCTATTTGATTTTCTTCCTTGGCACGGCTGCCATGCCTGGAATGGGCCTCAAGTTGATCGGATCTTTTGGCATCTTCCTTTTCATGTTTCACCTTGCCCTGGTCGGGCATGAGGCGGGCCACGGTAGCTTGACTCGCAGCGCGGCGTCAAATCGATGGATCGGACGCCTGGCATTCCTGGCATCCTACACGCCGTTCTCAAGCTGGCTTGCCAGTCACAACGCACTTCACCACACCTTCACCAATTTGCGCGGCAAGGATCCGTTGTGTGCGCCGCTCTCCAAGCAGGAGTACGACAGGCTGTCGCCCGTGCAACGTGCCCTGCAACGCCTTTATCGCACACTTCTCGGCGTGACGATATACAGCATTCGTTTCGGGTGGACGAACCTCCTTTTCCCGGAACCGTCGGTCCTGGCGCATATTCCACGCCGCACGGTCTTCAAACTCGAACGTTGCGCCGTGCTTGGATTTCTGGTCTTGCAAGTGGGCGGCTTGCTGGTCTGGCAGCATTTTCTCGAACAAACTTGGCAAGTTCCGGCGGAAACGGTCAGTGGGCTTGGCGCGGCCATCGTGATGCCGTTCCTGATCATGAACTGGTGGACTGGCCTGATGAGTTTCTTACACCACACTCATCCCCAGGTGCGCTGGTATGCCGACTTTGCTGAATGGCGCCAGGCGCAGGCCGGTGTCGAGTGCACCGTGCATCTCATTGCTCCTTGGCCGATCGGTTGGCTCCTGGGCAACTCGCTGGAGCACACCGCTCATCACGTAGCGCCGAAAGTGCCCGATGGCGAACTATCAGTAGTCCAGGAACAACTGCATGCGGCATTTCCGGAAATCATCCAACGCGTGAATTTGACCGACTGCTTGCGCATCCTAGCGCTCTGCAAACTGTACGACTACCAGCAGCACCGCTGGCTTGATTTCGACGGCAAGCCGACCACCGAATCCATCTGACCACCTCACTGGGAGACGAAGCCATGTTGCGTTGGATTTTGCTAGGCGTCTGTTTCACGGGATGGTTGCCCCAAACGGCTGTTGCGCAGGCCGACAACCCGGCCGCGCGCGGCAAGCAGGCGCTGGAAGGCCGGGCGTTCGTCCAGGCGTTCTGGACCGCCGATGCTTATGAGAAGGCATGGGAGCAGTGGACGCCGAAGCCGGCGCAGAAGCCGGCCAACTACGACAAGGCCTTCGCCGACTACTACGGCCTGCATCCCGCGCCGTACGAGAATGGCCGATACCCGATGGGCCTTCGTCCAAGTCCCAAAGGGGAAGGTTTGACCTACGACTGCACGATCTGCCACGGCGGTTCGATCCTGGGCAATAGCCACGTGGGCCTGGGCAACTCGTCGCTCGACCTGCAGGCGTTCTTCCAGGACATGAACGTCGCGTCGAAGCTCTCCCCCGCGCTGCCGCACACGGTGACCAACGTCCGAGGGACTAACGAAGCCTTCGCGATGGCCGCCTTTCTTTTTTCGCTTCGCAACGTCGACCTCAGCCTTCGGAAGCAGCCAGCCCCATGGGACCTGCGCGACAATCTGTGCGAGGACGTTCCCGCGTGGTGGCATTTGAAGAAGAAGAAAACGATGTATCACTCCGGATCCCACAACGCCGGTTCGGTACGCACCAACATGCAGTTCATGCTCGAACCGCGAAATTCGGCCAAGGTGATCGAGGATGAGGAAGCCACGTTCGGCGACATCCGCGCTTATCTGTGCAGCCTGGAGGTGCCGAAGTATCCGGGCAAAGTGAACAAGGAGCTGGCGGAGCAGGGGAGCAAGGTTTTCAGCGAAAGCTGCGCGAAATGCCACGGCACTTACGGAGCGGCCTCGAACTACCCCAATAAATTCGTGTCGATCAAGGTCGTCGGCACGGACGCGACTCGACTAAACGGCTTCTCGGAGGAGTACGTCGATTTCTACAACAAGACCTGGTTCGCCAAGGAGAAGGCGAAAGGCTACGAAGCCACGCGGCCGATGGGCTACCAGGCGCCGCCGCTCGACGGCGTCTGGGCGACGGCGCCCTACCTGCACAACGGCTCGCTGCCGACCCTCTACGACGTGCTCAACTCGAAGACGCGCCCGAAGCTCTTTACGCGCACCTTCGCCACGGACGATGCCGCCTACGACCACAAGAAGGTCGGCTGGAAAGTGGACGTGCTGAACGCAGCGCCGAAGGGCCTCGCCCCCTACGAGCAACGCAAGATCTACGACACCACCCAGCCCGGGCGAGGCAACGGCGGCCACACCTTCGGCGACGCCTTCAGCGACGAGGAACGCTGGGCGGTCATCGAATACCTCAAGACGCTTTAGGAACGATGAAAAAACAGCATCCCGAAATAGGTGCGGAGATGGGCGTCCCTCTCCTCCTTACGGGGAGAGGGACCGAGGGTGAGGGGCCATCCCACGTCGGCAGAAGTTGAAGTGTCTGACACCCGATTCATCTTTTCGTTCAGGCGAACGGCCAGCGTAAGCTGGCTGGTGGAACCTGGCAGTCGCTGCAAGTTCAAC
>JAYSSW010000783.1:0-3247 GCA_043720335.1 Planctomycetia bacterium | reverse complement strand
GCTCCGGGTTCGTGGGGATGACGCTGCGCGTCAGTTGCCCCGCGCGCCGCCGATCTCCTCGCGGACGATCTGCAGCTTCTTCTGCAGATCGCGGGTGCGGTCGTTGTCCTTGGTGCGGGCGCCCTGGTCGTAGAGCTGGATGGCTCGCTGCCAGGAGCGCTGCGCTTCGGGCCGCAGCTGCAGGCGGTAGTACACGTCGCCGAGATGGTCGAAGATGACCGGGTCGTCGCCGTCGGGGAGTGCTGCCGCGCGTTCCAGCTCCTTGCGGGCCTCGTCGATCTTGCCCCGGCGGAACAGCACCCAGCCCAGGCTGTCGACGTACGACGCGTTGTCCTTGTCCTCTTCCACCAGCAGGCTCGTGCTCTTCTTGCGCTGCTGGCGGTCGCCGTCGAGCGCCTTGCGGATCATCGACTCGGCCAGCTCCAGCTGCTTCCCCTGCTCCGCCCAGTGGTAGCCGAGGTCGTTGTTCGCGGTTGGGTTGTTCGGGTCGGCCTTCAGCACCAGTTGAAGCTGCGCTTCCGACTTCGCCATCTGCTTGGCGGCCGAATAGACGTTGGCGAGCAGGTAGCGGATGTCCAGCTCGTCGCCCGGCCCTTTGTGCTTTTCCAGCAGTTCGAGCGCCTCCTTCTCGGCGTCGCCCGTGCGTTCGGCCATCGTCAGGATGCGGACGCGCAGCATGCGCAGCATCAGCTTGTTGTCGTCGCCAGCCAGCTCGATCGCCTTGTCGGCGGCGGCCAGGGCGTCGTTGTAGCGGTACAGCCCGGCGAGCGCGCGGGCCAGGTCGTTGTGGAAGAGGAGCTGGTTGGTCGCCTTCGCCTTCTGCATCCCCTCGCGGCACAGCTTGACCACGTCGTCGAACTTGCGGGCCTTGCTCAGCACGCGCAGCAGCCCGCCGTAGACGATCGCCTCGTTGGCCGGAACCACTTTGGGCAGGCAGCGGCGGTAGAACGCCTCGGCCTCGTCGCTCCTGCGGTGCCGATCGGCCAGCACGGCGAGGAAGTGGACCGTCTCGAAGGCGAGCTTCTCGTCGCCGCCGGTGACGCGCTGGAAAGCCACCTCGACGAGTTTCTTCGCCAGGTCCGGGTCGCCACTCAGGGCGCCGACCATCATGCGTGCGTGCGTCGGCGGCACGAACGGGCCGTCGTCCTGGTTCACCTTCGCCAGCACGCCGTTGAGCGAGTTGAGGATCTGCTCCATGCCGTTGGCGTGGGCGAGGCGTTGGGCGCTGAACAGGTGGCGATAGACTTCGACGCTGGGGGACTCGACCGCCAGACTTTTGAACCGCTGTTCGGCCTTGCCGTACATCGTGGCGCGGACGTACTCCTTGCCGAGCAGGGTTTGCAGGGCGACGTTGTGCTGGTCGTTCTTCGCCGCCTGCTCCAGCCAGGGGAGGATGGCGTCGCTTTTGTTCATCTTGAGAAGAAGCGAAATCTTCAGCTCGTACGCCTCGGTGCCGGACGGCTGGAGTCGGAGGTAGGCGTCGGTGTAGGCGACAGCGGTGGGGAGCTGGCCTTGCTCCTCGCAGAGCTGGGCGAGGTTGAAGTTGAGCCGGCCCGCGCGGTCGGGGAAGCGGGCCTGCGCCTTCTTGTAGGCGGCGACCGCTTCGTCGTACTTCTTCCCCTTGCGGTAGAGGTTGCCGATCTTCTCATAGGTTTCGGAGGCGCGCATCAGGATCAGGTTGCGGTCGAACTCCCCCTTGTCGAGCAGCGCATCGGGATGCTCCAGGATGGCCGCCGCCTTGATGAAGGCGTCGGCGGCGAGAGTGAACCGCTCCTCGACCTCGTGCAGGGCGCCAAGGTCGAGGAACATCTGCTGGGCGAGTTCGGGATGGTCCTTGACGCGCTCGGTCGCCAGTCCCTTGTCGAGCGAGGCACGGGCGTCGGCGTACTTGCCCATCGCCTTCTGCAGCCGGGCGGCGATGAACCACGACTCGTAGTCCTCGGCGTCGAGTTCGACGACCTTGAGCGACGCCGCCAGCGCATCGGCGCTGCGTTCGAGGGCGAGCAGCAACGGCACGCGCGACTTCTGCACGCCGGCCGCTTCGGGGTCGAGCTTCGCGGCTGCGTCGAAAGTTTTCAGCGCTTCGAGGAGCCGATCCTCGCGCACGCAGAGCAGGCCGTAGACGTACAGCTTGAGCGAGTCGCGGCGATCGACCTCCTGGCGGGTCGGCGGCCGCTTGTCCTTCAGGATGCGCGGCGGCTCGTCCCAGGGCATGCGCTGCGCCAGCGCAGCGGCCTGCGGCAGAAGGAGAAGCAGCATCGCCAGGCAAGTCCGCGTGCATCCCAGCATGGACGGAGTCCTCGAAAATCGACCGAAGCGTGCGAAGCCGACGAGGTGCGCGTCACGGAGGTGCCATGATCATACCGCAGACGGCGGCGCCTTGCCAAGCCGAGCCGGGGAGGGATGACGGATTGTGAAGGGGGCGTGGCAATGGTGAATGGCGGGAGCATGTCGCGCATGGGATAAGGAAAGCAGGAAAAACAACTTCCCGATTTGAGGGAGAACGCTTGCTCCCCTCTCCCCGTTACGGGGAGAGGGGACGGGGGTGAGGGGACATCCCACATCGGGGATCGTTGAAACATCGAAAGACCGGCGAACGGCCTGCGTAAGCGGGCTGGTGCAGATTTGCAACGATCTCAAGGTTCAACCAGCCAGCTTACGCTGGCCGTTCGCCTAACCTCGTCAGGAATCGGGTTATGAAATTTCAACTTCTTCCGACGTGGGACGACCCCTCACCCTCGGTCCCTCTCCCCGTAAGGGGGAGAGGGATGCTCATCTCTCCCACCATTTCGGGAAGTTGTTTTTTCATGATTCCCAAACAAGGTCAACGTGCGGTTCGCCTACTTCGGGGCCGCCTTCTTGAGCGTTTCGCGGTCGGCGTCGGTCAGTTTCAGGGGGATGAACTCGAGGGTCGACACCTTCGGGCCGCCATCGCCGGGCATCGAGCCGTAGATGAGCTTGGTGCCGTGGGCGCCGAACAGGAGCACGGCGGGGGCGCTGCCGTCGATCACGTCGAAGGTATCTTTGGTGACGAACGACTTGGTGCTGAAGAGGGAGACCTTCCCCTTCGAGTCGACGCCGAGGATAGCGCCGAGCTTCAGGTCAGGATGGTACGCCACACCGTACGGCCCGCCGATGGAATCGATCTGGCCTAGTGCGTCGTCCAGACTAAATTTTCGGGTAGAGCCGCTTCAATTTGACCCTTGCTTTGTCGATGGTGAATTGCCAATCGACGGCTCGTTGCTTC
>JAYSSW010000782.1:0-3254 GCA_043720335.1 Planctomycetia bacterium | reverse complement strand
CTTGTCGAGGGTGAACCGGTCGTACCAGGGTCCGTCCTTGGCCGTGTAGCGTGCGGTGAAGGCGTCGCTGGCGAGTTCGTTGACGTCGGTGAGCAGGCCGGGGAAAAGGACGTTGCTCTGCTGGACGTGCAGGTAGCGCACCTCGAAGCTTGACTTGGGATCGAGGTCCATGCCGAAGGAGAAGTTGACGAACTGGTTGTTGTAGCTGCTGGGGAGCTGGGCGCCGTTGCCGGAGGAGTAGTTGCCTGCGGCCTGCGCGTCGTAGGAGAGCCGGAAACCCCAGTCTTTGTTGCCGCCCCAGAGAGACTGCTGCCCCTGCACGCCCTGGCCGTTGGTGCGGTAGTTCGCCGTGGTGCTGCCGTGCGCGTCGAAGCTGCCGGTCTTGGAGCGCGGGGTCGCCACCGATTCGATGTCGAGGAACGAGAAACCCGCGCCGTAGCGGACGCTGAACGGGCCTTTGACGATCAGGATGTTCTGGATGTCGCTGGTGTTGAGCTTGCTGATGACCGAGTCGAGGTCGACGCGGCCCGGGAACCAGAAGCCGCCGTCGGCGTGCGTGACGACCTGGCCGAAGTGAAGCCCCTCGATGCGCGGATCGCCGACCAGAGGCGAACGTCGCTGCACTTCGACGCCCTGGGCGCTGGCGGAATTCGCGAGCAGGTCGCCGACGCCGGTGGAGGGGACCGCGCTTTGGCCGCTGACGACGCTCGACGCGCCCTGGGGCGCCGCCGCCGCCGCCGCCGTCTGCGTCGCCGAGGCCGACATCGAGGACAGCGAGGGCAAGCCGATGAGCGAAGCCGCCGACGGGGTCTGCGGCTCGGGTTGCGCGGGTTGCTGTGCGGGCTGCGTCGGCTCCTGGGCCCCCGCGCCTTCCGTCTTGGGCTGCGCCACCAGCACCAGGCTTGAGACCGGCCGGGCGATGCGTTCCGAATCAGGCACCTTGAACGTGTTTTCTTTGCCGCCCTCGTCAGCCAACGGAGCGTCCACCCGCGACCATTGCACTTCCAGGGGTCCAGGCTTGGTCGCCTTCGCATCCGCGTCTTTGAAGGTCGGAACGATGAGCTGGGTCACTTCCGCAGCGGGAGCAGGCTGCGCCGCACCCGGAAGCCTGAGCGCCGCGATCGGCGGCGCGCGGTCCGGCATCGGCGCGTTGGGGGCCGGTTCCTGCTGCGCGCCGCAGAAGCAGGACGGACCGACCAGCAGAATCGCCGTGACGGCCAGGACGACAGCCTTTCCTCGCCGGAGGATCCGATTGCGGTTCATGAAGTCCGTTCCTCATTCGCGAACCAGTCCTGGGCGCGGTAAAGCCGATCTGGGAGGGTGCTCAAGATCACACCGATTCCGTCCTTGTTATCGGTATCGATCGCGGCTTCTGTGATAGGGTTTGCCGGATATTTCGATTTTGCGGCGGCGCGGCGCTGTTTTTCGCTTGCCCAGTCTCGCCATCACCGCACAAACGTCGCAGTTTCCGAACCCGGGATCACAACGGGCAGGTTCGCCCGTTGCGTGCGATGCCTTGACCGTATGCCTGCGACACGTCTTTGGCGCTGGCACGCGGCCTCGGCACGGAGCGAAATCGAAAGGGCGCTTGCTTCAACTTGGCACGGGCGGGAATGAGGCGATTTGCAGAGCCACGACGGACAAGGAGTGGCTGGCCCCGCGCGACGCTTCGGATTCCGGGCGTGGGGTTCGGGTTAGAAGCTGTTTCAAAACCATGTTTGACGGAGATAGTCACCAGCGTCCGAAGGCGAGCGGCGCGGCTTGCGCTGCCCGTCGGAAGTTCTCTCCCTGGAATGGCGCCACATCGATTGGGAGCGAAGCCGCATCATGGTTCCCGCGCCCAAGACCTCCCGCCATGACGGCAAGGGCAGCCGAACGATCCCCATTTTCGAGGACGTGCGGCCCTGCCTGGAAGAAGCCTTTGAACTGGCCGGCCCCGGCGCGACCCGCGTCATCGGCGGGAACCATCTGGAGAAGGCCAACGGCCCGAACGGCTGGATGAACTGCAACCTGCGCACCGCGTTCGGCAAGCTCATCAAGCGCGCTGGCCTGAAGGCGTGGCCCCGCCTGTTCCACAACCTGCGATCCAGCCGCGAGACGGAGCTGATGGAGCAGTTCCCAGTGCAGGTCGTCGCCTTGTGGATGGGGCATGACGCCAAGATGTGCCTGAAGCACTACGCGCAGACGACCGAGGAGCATTCCCAGCGCGACAGGTGGCGCAGAATCCGGCGCGCGAGCGGCGCAGAATCGAGCGCAGCAGGCGGACGCGAGGAATCGCACGGAACAGAAGGCGTGGACGGAAAACGAAGCAGGGGAAGCGTTTGATGCTTCCCCGTGCGGTTCGCTGCGACATGCTGCACAGTTGTCGAGCGGAGAGGGAGGGTTTAGAACTCCCCTCGAAAACGACGGGAAAACGGCGATTTCCGGGGAAGGCGGCGCAGAATCCGGCGCACCGACCACAACCGACCCCGACTTGACCGTGATCGTCAACGCTTGGCCGACGCTGTCTGAGGCGATGCGCGCTGGCATCCTGGCAATAGTCCGGGCGACGGCCGGGTAATGATCGTTTGCGGTCCGTCTACGCTGTCTACGTCTACGGAATCCTCGAAAACACCAGAGTAATCGTAGTTTCGTGGACGCCGAGACGCCGACTTCATCACGCCCGTCGCCGCTTGGTCGGCCCTGCTCGCCTGCCTCTAGGTGGCGATCCAGGCGATGGTGGAGTTCGCGGCAACACGCCCATGAATCGACCAGGATGGCCCTTGTAGGCGATCCGGCCCCGTCGTCAGGCAAGGACAACGATGAAGGGCTCGGATGACGAATTCGGAAGGATGGTGGCGCGGTCTACCGAGCAGCATGACCAAGTGGCGCGACTACTTGGTCATGCTGCTGACCCTGGATTTTTCAGATCGCATCAAAGGGACTGCTCCGGGAGGAGTGAACCGTCGCTCTCGACTTTCCCCCCTGGCTCCCCTGCAGCAACCCATGCGCGGAGGCCCCCGATACGTTCGACTTCACGCTATGTCCCACCCGCCTTCCACATCCACGGAACGAGCCTTCTCATGGCCGGCTCAACCCGAACCGCAAGAGATGGCCTGCGACAGCCTCCTTGCCGATCAGCCTCGACCGATCCAAGATCCAGTAGAGGCCTATTCGTCCATTTCAAAATCGAACCCTCAACCCAGGTTCGTTGGTCGCGGATTTGTTCTGAGAACCTGCCAGCGTTCTTGAGGGGATGCATGCCGCAGAGAGCA
>JAYSSW010000781.1:0-3263 GCA_043720335.1 Planctomycetia bacterium | reverse complement strand
GCGCCGCCACCGCGCCGGTCACGGTGCTGGGCCGAGGCAGCCGGGTCATCGGCGGCACCATCAAGAGCGAGCTGAACAAGGCCGATGTGGAGAACGTCCTCGTCGAAGGATTCTTCCCGCACTGCCCGCTGACCGCCACGCCGCAACGACAGCGGACCGTCGGCTTGCAGGAGATCGGCCTGCCTTACGCCGCCGACCCCGCCGTGTCGAAGCACCTGGCCGCTTTCATCTCTCGCAACGAGGAAGTGCTGAGCCAGCGCGCGACCAGCAAGCGCTCGAAGAAGAAAACGACGCAGCCGGCGGTGGTGCTGTTCAACGGCGGCGTGTTCAAGGCCCCCGCGCTGCGCAGCCGCATGCGCGAGGTGCTGGGGCAGTGGATCAACCCGAAGGCCGGCGGCGTGCGCGAGCTGCCCGGCAGCGACCTCGACCGCTCCGTCGCAGCCGGGGCGGCGTACTACGGCCTGGTCCGGCGCGGCAAGGGCATCCGCATCCGCGGCGGGGCGGCCCGCGCGTACTACATCGGCGTCGAAACGTCGCTCCCCGCCGTCCCGGGCAGCCCGCCGCCGCTCAAAGCGCTGTGCGTCGTGCCGTTCGGCATGGAGGAGGGGACCGAGTCGGACGTGCCGGGCCAGGAGTTCGGCCTCGTCACCGGCGAGCCGGCGGAGTTCCGCTTCCTCGGCTCGACGACCCGCCGCGCCGACGCCGTCGGCACCCTCGTCGACGACTGGAACGGCCAGATCGACGAGCTGTCCCCCCTCAGCACCACGCTCGAAGCGCCCGGCAAGGAGGGCCGCATGGTCCCCGTCCATCTGCACAGCAAGGTGACCGAGGTCGGCACCCTCGAACTCTGGTGCATCAGCCGCGACGGCAAGCAGAAATGGAAGCTCGAATTCAACGTCCGCGACAAGGGCGACGAGTGACGCCGATTTGCACGACAGAGCCGCCAGTCGCCTACTAACCCTGAGCGCAAGCGAGGGGATCGCCGGACGACTCGCGGAGTGAGTAATATTCGTCCTGCGTGGCTGCCTGTGATCCCATCGCTTGCGCTCCGGGTTAGTTAACCTTGCCATCCTCTTTTGCAAGAGACATCGTCATGTCAATCCTCCGTTGCGCTACCTTGCTCGTGGGCTTGCTGGTGGCCGTCGCGCCGAAGGCGCTCGCCGACGCGCCGACGATCACGGTCGAGATCGACGCGCGCGAGCTGCCTCGGCGGCTGATCCACACCACGCTGGAGATCCCGTGCAAGCCCGGCCCCATGGCACTGTGGTACCCGAACTGGTTCCCCGGCTCGCACGGGCCGCATGGCCGCGTTGAGGACATCGCCGGGCTTCGCGTCGAAACCCAGGACGGCGCCACGGTCCCCTGGAAGCGCGACGAGGTGAACCTGCACTGCTTCGCCCTGCGCGTCCCCGAAGGGGCGACTTCGATTCGCGTCAAGCTCGACACCATCTGCGAAGGGTCCGGCACCGACAAAGCGGGCATCTACAGCTACGGCAACACCTCGCTCGGCGTCATCAACTGGAACACCTGCGTCGTCTACCCCGAAGGCCCGAAGGCCGACGAGCAGCCCGTCAAAGTTAAGCTGAAGCTGCCCACCGGCTGGCGCCACGCCACGCCGCTGAAGCGCACCGACGCGGACGACGGCACCATCGTCTTCGACACCGTGTCGCTCGCCGACCTTGTCGACAACCCCCTCATCGCAGGCCGGCATCTGCGCAGCATCAAGCTCGACGCGGGCAAAACGCCGCCGGCGTTCCTGCATCTCGTGTCCGAATCGACCGAAGCTCTCAACATCAACGCCAAGGTGATCGAAACCTACTCGCGGCTGGTGCGCGAAGCCGGGGCGCTGTTCGGCGTCGCCCACTATCCCGAGTATCACTTCCTCGTCGTTTGCAGCGACGACCTTGGCACCTTCGGCCTGGAACATCTCGCGTGCAGCTTGAACGGCGTCGGCGAACGCGGCCTGATCGATGACCGGCTCCGCAAGAGCTGGTGGCTCGCCAATCTGCTCCCCCACGAGTACGCCCACTCCTGGTGCGGCAAGTACCGCCGGCCTGCCGCGATGATCACCCCCGACTTCCACACCCCGCAGAAAACCAAACTATTGTGGGTCTACGAGGGGCTGACCCAGTACCTCGGCGAAGTGCTGCTCGTCCGCTGCGGCTTGGCGACCCCCGACGAATACCGGCCGATGCTGACCAGCCACCTGCGCAACCTGTCGCGCACCACGGGCCGAAACTGGCGGCCTCTGGAGGACACCGCCGTCGCCAGCCACCTGGCGCGCAATCCGGGGCAGTCGTGGAACGCGCTGCGGCGCGGCCAGGACTACTACATGGAAGGCATGCTGATCTGGTACGAGTGCGACACGATCATCCGCGAGAAGACCAACGGCGCCAAGTCACTCGACGACTTCTGCCAGCGCTTCTTCGCGCCGGTCGCGGGCCAAAAAACAGTCGCAGGCTTCGAGTTCGCCGACGTGGTGCGCGACCTCAAGGCGACGGCCGACCATGACTGGGAAGCGTTCCTCCAGCGCCGCGTGTCGGCGCCGCAGGAGTCGCTGCCGCTCGAAGTGGTCGGCAAGCTCGGCTACCGGCTGGCCTACGCCGACAAGCCGGGCGGCAGCGACAATCCCGCGTCCGACTCGCTCGGCTTGTCGCTCGTGGGGGGCGTCGTCAAATCGGTCGATCCTGGCCTGCCCGCCGACAAGGCGGGGATGGCGCCCGGCATGAAAGTGATCGGCGTGAACAACAAGAAATTCAGCGTGAACCGCCTGCGCGACGCCATCGCCGACAGCGTCACGCGGAAGAAGATCGACTTCCTCCTCGAAGACGGCGACGAGTTCCGCACCATCGAGGTTCGCTACGCCGACGGCCTGCGCTACCTGGAGATGTCCCGCATCGAAGGCCGCCGCGACGTGCTGGGCGACATCCTCAAGCCTCGCGCGAAATAGGCGAGCAGCGGGAGAAAATACACCCGCTCAGCCCGATTTTCGACAAGAATCTAGCCACAGAGAACACCGTGTGCGCTTTGAGGACGTTGCCGCCGGAGAAGAGGACGTCGGTGATGAAGCGATGGGAGAGGATCCAGCCGGAGCAGACCTGCTGGAAGGTGAGGAAGGTGGGCGCGGTGAAGACGGGCTGGAAATGGGATAGCAGGACGAGGAAGGAATGGGTAAGTTCCATGGGTCGGCTTCCTTGCTGGGCAGGAGGAAAAGGTTTCAGCAACCCCAATCCTGCCATGAAACAGCCAGGAAGCCGACATCC
>JAYSSW010000780.1:0-6886 GCA_043720335.1 Planctomycetia bacterium | reverse complement strand
TGGCCTCCCTTCCGATACGAGGTGCCCGAAGGGATCATTGGAGCCGAAAGCCGCCGCCAGGGAAAGGCCTCATTCTGGGCCGTGCTGGGTATAACACCCGATTAACAAAAGTCTTTTCGCGACGGGCAGCTTTCCGTCTATTACAAACAATTAAGCCAACGCGGTGGGCGTTGGCTTTAAGGATCATCGGACGTCATGGCGCTTACCGCTCCGCAGGGCGCCTACACCTCGAAGTGCGTGTGAATCAAGCCGCGGAGGCGACCGCCGAGGCGAGTGGTCGTTTGGACGAGGCCCTTGTCGAACCGTGGCGTCTCGCCCTGGGGCAGCACGAGAAACAGTCCGTCGGCTTGTGGGACAAGCGGCGCCAGCTCGGCGGTTTCATCGATCGCAGGGCCGTCGATCAGGACCAGGTCGAAGCGTTCGCGCAGCCAGGCGAGCAGCCAACTCGTCGCTTCGCCGGCGAGCGGCCCGGTCTTGCGGCTGACGCTGCTCGCGGGCAGCAAATGCAGCCCGGCGACCGGCGTCTTCAGCACGGCCTGCTCCAGCGCGAGCGTGCCGGCGATTACTTCCTGAACGCCAGCGGTCGTGGACAGACCGAGGCGATGCGCGAGCGCAGGCTTGGCGCCGTTCGCATCGACGACGACGACGCGCTTTTTCGCCTGCGCCGCAACAACCGCCAGGTTGAGCAGCACCGTCGTCGCACCGACGCGCGGGCGGACGCCGGCGAGCAGAAGCGTTTGGGCGGCGTGCGACTTCACGCTGGTCAGCATCTTTTCGAGCAGCGCGGCGTACTCCTTGCTGGTCGCGTGCTCCGGGTGGTGGAACGCGACGACTTCCGGCGCGACGATCGAGGATGCCACCGGGATCGCGGGCCAGGCCTCGAACGCGACCGCCATCGGCTTCGTTTCGGTCAGGTTGACGACGCTCGTCGGCTTCGGCTTGTCGAGCGGCGCATGCGGAGGCTGCACGGCCGGCTGAGGCGGGTGCTTCATCAGCCCGGCCGACACGAACACCTTCTTGTTCGGCCCGCCGACCTCGATGTACGGCGCCTCCTCGTCGGCCAGCGTCCAATCAACGACGCATTCGCCCTGCGTGGCAGCTACCGGGGCCGCGACATGCTTCGCCGCCGCGCTGCTTCGGTGTGCTTCGCCTTGCTTCAATGTCTCGAGCATCCGGCTCATGGTTCAACCTCGCCAGCCTTCGTCGTGTTTCTCGGAATAACTTCTACTTTGCGCGGCCAGGAATGACATAGTCGAAGACCACACTAACCCTGAGCGCAAGCGAGGGGATCGCAGAGAGCCGGGTTGGCGGAAAAAGATCGCTCATTCCGCGTGTCGTCAAGGTATCCCCTCGCTTGCGCTCAGGGTTAGTGAGTTCGTCAAGCCCCAGGATGAGCGAAGCGATTCCTGGGGGTCAAGCGGTCACGCCGTGCGTTTCTTCGGCTTCTTCGCGGCGGGTTCGCCGACCTCGATGGTTCCGATGCTGCCCGCGACGTCCTCGTCGTCGGCGCTGTCGTCGGCGAGGCCGAGCTGCGCCAGCGCTTCGCCGGCGGCCTCGGCGTCGACGCGGGTCAGCTCGCCCGCCTCGGCCAGCTTAAGCGCCTGCTGCCCGGCCTGGTTGAGCAGCCTGGGGATGCCGTGCGTGCCGCGTGCGATCGCTTCGAGCGCGCCTTCCTCGAAGATGGCGTCGGGCCTGCCGCCTGCCAGCTTCAAGTGGTGGAGAAGGTAGTCGTAGGCTTCCTCGAATTCGAGGGCGTCGACCTGCGCCCGGACCGCGAGGCGCTGGAGGAGCGGAGCGAGATCGGGATGGTGGAGTGTGTCGAGCAGCGACGGCTGGGCGATGAGAACGACCTGGACCGCCTTGCCGCCGCCGGCTTCGAGGTTGCCGAGCAGCCGCAGTTCCTCGAGCAGGTCGGGCGCGAGGTGCTGGGCTTCGTCGATGACGATCACGGTGCGCTTGCCTTCGGCGCAGTTCCTGAGCAGCCCGTCGACGAGGCGCAGGCGCAGTGTCTGTTCGCGGTCGGCGTCGTAGGGGAGGCCGAGGTCGAACAGGATCGCCTGGAGCAGCGACACGCGGTCGGGGTAATGGCTGTTGGTGAGGAAGGCGCTGACGGTGCCGGCCGGGAGCCGTTCGAGGAGCGCGTAGCCGACGAGTGTCTTGCCGGTGCCTGGGGGGCCGACGAGGAGCATCACGCCTTCGTCGTCGGCGACGCCGCGCGTAAGGCTCGCCAGCACGTTCTCGTGGACGGTGGCGGGATAGTAGAACGTGGTGTCCGGCGTCGTAGGGAAAGGCCGACGCTTCAAGCCGAATCGCTTCTCATCCATGACATCAAACCCCCAACGCAGCCGCGATCCTTCGCCCTGAACTGCATCGGCACGATTCGGCGTCAAAGTTTAACACGGGGCTGCGGAAGCGGGAAAACGATGAAGATCGGGCGGCATGGAGTGCGCAGACCGCCTCAAGCCCGCTGCCGCGAAGCGGCGGGGTCAACCCAAGGCGCGACCCCGCCGCCTGACGGCAGCGGGCTTGACAACGCAGGCGATCAGATCCACAGCTTTACGCGGTCCTTGAGCGACGGGGGGAGCTTGCTTTCGACGAGGCGGATGATCTCCTGCGCGTGGTAGCGCGTGCTGAAATGGCCGCAGACGATCAGCTCGTTCTGGAAGCGGTCGGCGCGTTCGAGGAAGTCGTCGAGGTGCATGTGGCCGAACTTGTGGATCTTCTCCCGGCGGTGCTTGGCGCGGATGAAGCTCATCTCGGTGATGAGGATCTTCGCCTGGAAGACCGGCGGGTAGGCATCGAGGCCGGCGGGGCTGGTGTCGCCGGTGTAGCAGACGAGCGGCGCGCGCGTCTCACGCGTCACCTCGACGCCCGATTTGCGCAGGTCGCGGATCTGGTCGCCGGGCAGGCCGAGGTACTCCTCCTTCAGCTTGTTGCGGCGGTCCCAGACGACGAAGCCGACCGAAGGGATCGTGTGCGTGGTTGCGAAGACCGTGACGACGTGCTCGCGCGACAAGGCGATCTCCTGCCCCGGTTCGACGCCGACGAGGTTGCACGCCTGCCTGCCACGGTCGAGACGCTGGAAAATCGCCAGCAGCTTCTGCACGTTCTCCAGGGCTTCGACCGGAAGGTAGATCGTCGGAGGCTCCATCTTCATCATGCGCCGCCGGGCGACGTAGACGGGGAGCGCGGCGATGTGGTCAAGATGCGAATGCGAGATGAACCAGGTCGGCGTGCCCATGAAGTCCCACGGCTGGCCGCCGAGGTCGAAGCCGACTTTGAGTTCGGGGACGCGCCAATAACTTTGGACTGCCGCCCGCGAGTAGCCCTCGATGGTGAGGCCAGCGTGCGTGTGCGTCAGGAAGGGGGCGTTGTCAACCATGGGAGGATGGCGCGGTAGGTGAGTGGAGCCAAAGCGAGAAGGCAGGGAAGCAAACACGGAAAGCCCAGGGACGGCGTCCCTGGGACTTGGAAACCCAGAGATGGCTGTCCCTGGGCTTTCGTGGATTCCATCATTTTGCAGAGGGGCGAGCGTTTCCGCCCAAGCTACTTCTTTTTCGAGAAGTCGCCGGCGCGGATGATGACCATCCGGTCAGGTTGGACGTGCGTGGAGATCGCGCGGTTCACGTCGGACGACGAAAGCCCGCCGATATTCTTCTCCAAGTTGCTGTAGTAGCCGAAGTCGCGCTTCAGGTAGAGCAGTTCGCGGAGCATGCCGGCGAGTTTGGCGTCGCTGCCTCGCTCGACCTTCATCTCCTCGAGGTAGCCCTTGCGTGCGGCTTCGAGCTCGTCCAGGCTCACGCCGTCCTTGACCAGCTTGTTGATCTCCTCCAAGGCGCCCTTGTCCACCTTGTCGGAGTTGTCGGGGCTGCTGATGGCGTAGGCGAGGAACAGGCCGTACTTGTCCTGCGACGAGACGTTGAGCTGCGAGCCGGCGCCGTAGCACCAGCCTTCCTTCTGGCGCAGGCGGTCCATGAGGCGCGACGTGAAGCCGTTGCCCAGGATGTAGTTGCCCAGCTCCAGCGCAGGGTAGTCGGCGGCGGTGTCGTCCATCTGGATCAAGTGCCCTGCGACATAGACGGCGTTCTCCTTGTCGGGCAGGTTCAGAGTCTCGCGCGTCCCCTTCACCTTCGTGTCGGCGGGGCTGGCGATGCGCTCGTGCTTCACCTTGCTGTTCCAGCCGGCGAAGATCGTTTCAAGCTGCTTGAGCGTCGCTTCCTGGTCGAAGTCGCCGACGAGGACGATCTCGCCGACGGCCGGGCCAACCTGCTCCTGGTAGAGCTTGACGAGGGCGTCGCGGTCGACCTTCTTCAAGCGGTCGAGCGATTCCTCGAACGTGGGCCGGTAGCGGATGTCGTCCTTCGGGAACGGATGCAGCATGCGGCCGAAGGTGTTCGACGCCACCCCCTGCGGGTCGGCCATCGCCTTCTCGATCGCCTGCTTCTGGTTCTGTTTGATGACCTCCAGCTCGTCGGCCGGGAAGATCGGTTCGCGCAGAACTTCGCGGACCAGCTCCAGCACCTTCGGAAGCTGGCCGCGCTTGCTCTGCAGGCCGACCGACAGGCTGCCCAGGCCGCTGCCGGTGTTCATGGACGACTTGAGCGTGTCGAGTTCGTCCTGGAGCTGCTGGCGGGTGTGGTTCTTGGTGCCGCGCGTCAGCATGGCGCCGAGCAGGCCGCTGGCGGTGCTGGTGTCCTTCAGCGACTGCTCGTTGCCGAAGTGGAGCTTGATGGAGCCGACGACGGTTTCGCCGCGCGTCTTCTTGGGGAGGAACGCGACCTGGATGCCATTCGACAGCTTGGAACGGACGACGCGCTTCTCGATGTTGTCGGGGGTCGGGTCGAAGACCTCGCCGGCGGACAGGGCGGCTTTGCCCTTGTAGTCCTTGACGATGCTGGCGATGTCGGGGCGGAGCGGGATCGGCGTGCGGGCCGACTCCTTGGCCGGCAGGAACATGCCAACGGTGCGGTTGCTCGCTTGCAGATACTTGCCCGCGACCTTGTTCACGTCTTCCGGCGTGACCTTGGCGACGCGGTCACGGTGGATGAACAGCAGCCTCCAGTCCCCGGCGCCGACCCATTCGCTCAGTTCGAGGGCGATGGCCTGGCTCTTGGCCAGCGCCTGCTCGCGCTGCGACAGGTACTTGCGGACGGCGCGCTCGACCTCCTCCTTGGTGGCCGGGCGCTGGGTGAACTTCTCGACGGTCTCGATGGCGATGTCGCGGACCTCCTCCGCGCTCGCCTTGTCGTTGACGGCGATGGTGAACTCGAGCGCGCCGGGGTCGAACCAGTTGGTGGCGTCGGCGCTGATCTTGGTCGCCTTCTTGCTCTCGACGAGCGCCTTGTAGAGCCGGCCCGAAGGCGAGGCGCCGAGGACGCCGCTGAGGATTTCGACGGCGGGATGGTCGTCGTGCGAGGCGGAGGGGATGTGGTAGAGGGTGCCGACGACGGCGACCTTGCCGACGCGGCGGAGCAGCACGCTGCGTTCGCCGTCCTGGGCGGGCTCCTCGGTGTAGGTCTGGTCGAGCTTGCGGGCGGGGGCCTTGAGCTGGCCGAACGTGTCGCTGATGAGCTTCAGCGCCTTGGCCTCGTTGAACTTGCCGGCCACGATGAGGACGGTGTTGTCGGGCTGGTAGTGCTTCTTGTAGAAGGCCTGGAGGCGGTCGATGGGGACGTTCTCGATGTCGGCGCGGTTGCCGATCGTCGACTTGCCGTAGTTGTGCCACTCGAAGGCGACGGCGTACATGCGTTGGCTGAGGATCGATTCGGGGTTGTTCTCGCCCATCTCGAACTCGTTGCGGACGACGGTCATCTCCTTGACCAGGTCCTCGCGCTTGATGAAGCAGTTGACGAGTCGGTCGGCCTCCAGCTTGATGCCGAACTCCAGGGCGGCGTCGCTGGCGGGCATGGTTTCGTAGTAGTTGGTGCGGTCGGTCCAGGTGGTGCCGTTGAAGTCGGCGCCGTGGGCCTGCATGGCCTTGTCGCAGTCGGGGAAGTTCTTGCTTCCCTTGAACAGCATGTGCTCAAGAAGATGCGCCATGCCGGTCTCGCCGTAGCCCTCGTGCCGGCTGCCGACCAGGATGGTCATGTTGACGGTGACGGTGGAGGAGGCGGGATCCGGGAAGGAAAGGAACTTGAGGCCGTTCTTGAAACGGTACTCGGTGATGCCTTCGATGGTGGCGCCCTTCACGAAGGGCGCCTCGTCGGCCTTCTTGTCCTGCGCCCAGGCAGGCGAGGCAAGGCTGGCAAGCACGGCCAGTGGTGCGAAAAGCAAGGACCAGCGCTTCATGCCCGATTCTCCTTGTGGTCGATAATTTGTTCGAAGGCAACCATTCGCAAGCATTGTAGGGCGCACGCGCTGGCGGAAAAAGCCGATTAACCGGCCTTGACGGCGAGGCCGACAAAAGGCATACGCTCGCTTCGTGCGCAGCATGCGCAAAGGACTCGCGCCGTCCCGCCGACCAACGCGGGCGGGAGCCGCGCACGCCCCTGTGGAGGTCATCCGTGAAAAAGACGCTTCTATTGCTCGGCAGCGCCGCGATGCTCGTCATGGCGAACGGCTGCAGTTGCATGAACAACACCGAGAAGGGCGCCGGCATCGGCGGCGTTCTTGGCGCCGGGGTCGGCGGCCTCGTCGGCGCCGCGACCGGGCATCCGCTCACCGGCATGGCGATCGGCGGCGCCGTGGGCGCGGGCACCGGCGCCCTGGTGGGCAACGACCAGGACCGCGCCGACGCCCGCTACGAGCGCCGCCGCGACGCCGTCAACGCCGCCCGCACCCCCGCCCTTTCCCTCCAGGAGATCGTCGCGATGTCGCAGCGCGGCGTCCCCGATCAGCAGATCATCAACCAGATCCACGCCAGCGGCGCGGCCTACCGGCTCACCGC
>JAYSSW010000779.1:0-6888 GCA_043720335.1 Planctomycetia bacterium | reverse complement strand
CGAGCTGCCGCATGTGCCTCGTCGAGATGGGGGACAAGAAGCCCGACGGCGCCGTAGCGATGCAGGCCAAGGTCGTCCCCGCCTGCCAGACGCTGGTGAAGGACGGCACGGTCATCGTCACCACCAGCGAGAAGTCGAGGTCCACCCAGGCCCGCACGCTCGAATCGCTGCTGCTCAACCACCCGCTCGACTGCCCCGTCTGCGACAAGGCGGGCGAATGTCTCTTGCAGGACTTCAGCTTCCGCTTCGGCAAGTCGGCCAGCCGCATGGTCGACGAGAAGAACACGCCCCCCAACAAGCCCGACATCGGCGAGCACATCTCGCTGTTCACCGACCGCTGCATCATGTGCTCGCGCTGCGTCCGCTTCACCCGCGAGATCGCCGGCACCGCCGAGCTGCAGGTCGTCAACCGCGGCCACCACTCCGAGATCGGCATCTTCCCCGGCGACCCGGTCAACAACAAGCTCGCGGGCAACGTCGTCGATCTCTGCCCCGTCGGCGCGCTGGCCAACAAGGACTTCCTCTACAAGCAGCGCGTCTGGTTCCTCAAGAACCAGAAGAGCGTCTGCGCGGGGTGCAGCACCGGCTGCAGCATCACCGTCGACCACAACAAGGACATCGTCTACCGCGTTCGGCCTCGCGAGAACCCGCAAGCTCAAGGCCATTTCATCTGCGACGAGGGGCGCTTCGACTACCCGTACGTCAACGCCAAGGAGCGCTACCAGCAGCCGCTCTACCAGAAGGCGCCGGCCGCGTGGGAGAACGTGGTCCCGACGCTGCGCAACGAGCTGGCGACCATCGCAAAGGAAGACGGCAAGGCGGTCGCGGCGGTGCTGTCGCCGATGCTGACCTGCGAAGAGGCGTTCCTGTTCGCGAAGTTCATCAAGAGCCTGTCGAACGACGCGAAGCTGTACCTGGGCTGGGTGCCCGTCGTCGGCGCCGACGATCAATACCCGCAGGACCGCAAGGGGAACCCGGTGCCGCCGGTCAAGTTCACGATCCGCGCCGAGAAATGCCCGAACCGCCGGGGCGTCGAGGAAGTGCTGAAGCATTTCCAGGGCGAGGTGCTCGGCTTCGACCAGGCGGTCCGCGACGCCGACCAGGGCAAGCTCAAAGCCGTCTATCTGACCGCTGGCTACTCGCCGCGCCTGGGGAATTGGCTGACCGAAGAGCAAGCGAAGGCTTTCGCGAAGGTGCCGACGCTGGTGGTGCAGGACCTGGCGCCGTCGCCGATCGCCGCCAGCGCGAAATACGTGATTCCGGCCGCCACGTTCGCGGAGAAAGACGGCTGCTTCGTCAACCACGCCAATCTGGCCCAGGCGCTGCACTGGGCGGTCAAGCCTGGCACGATGGGGCGGACCGATGGCCAGGTCTTCCTCAACCTGCTCGACCGGCGCGGACTGATCCAGGCCGTCGGCGTCCGCCAGGAGCTGGCTCGCGAAGTGCCGTTCTTCGCCCCGCTCCTGGTCGGCAACCTCGGCGAATACGGCGTGCGACTGGGGAACGCCTAACATGCACGAATTCAACCTCTGGTACGCCCTGCTCACCATCGCCGCCGCGTTCGGCGCCCTGCAAGGGACGGCGGGATTCCTCGTCTACGTCGAACGCAAGGTCTGCGCGTACATGCAGAACCGCGTCGGCCCCAACCGCGTCGGCCCCTTCGGGCTGCTGCAGGTCCTCGCCGACGGACTCAAGTTCTTCCTCAAGGAAGAGTCGATGCCGCAGCAGGGGGACAAGTTCATCTTCGTCCTCGCACCGTGCGTGTCGTTCATCTGCGCCCTGCTGTCGTTCGCCGTCGTCCCGTTCGGCGGCACCGACAACCCGGCCGACACGTTGAACTACCCGACGCAGTACCAGTTCATGATCGCGCCGGGCATCGACATCGGCATCCTGTTCATCTTCGCCGTCTCCAGCCTCGCCGTGTACGGCATCATCCTCGGCGGCTGGGCTTCCAACAGCAAGTACAGCATGCTCGGCGGCCTGCGCTCCAGCGCCCAGATCATCAGCTACGAGATCCCGCTCGGCCTGTCGATCCTCGGCGTCGTCCTGATGACCGGCTCGCTGAACCTCGAAACGATCATCTGGAAGCAGGCGTCCGGCGGCGTGCTCGGCTGGTTCTTCTGGACGCAGCCGATGGCGTTCCTGATCTTCATGATCTCCGCGTTCGCCGAGTGCAACCGCCTGCCGTTCGACCTGCCCGAGTCCGAGCAGGAGCTGATCGGCGGCTACCACACCGAGTACAACGCGATGAAGCTCGCGTTCTTCTTCATCGGCGAATACGTCCACATGATCACCACCAGCTTCCTCATGGTGATCCTGTTCTTCGGCGGCTGGCACCTGCCGTTCATCGCCGATCCGAACGCGCACTGGGTCTTCAAGCTGATCGCGATGGCGTTCAAGGTGACGATGCTGGTGCTGTTCTACATGGCCATCCGCTGGACGATCCCGCGTTTCCGCTTCGACCAGCTCATGAGCCTGGCGTGGAAGGTGCTGATCCCGCTGTCGCTCATCAACCTCGTCGCGGTGATGGTGGTCATGGAGTTCGAACAATACCTTTCGCCCTGGCTGCTGCTGCCGATCTCGATCGTGACGCTGGTCGGGTCGGGCCTGATCGTGTCGGCGCCGCCGGCCCCCCCGAAGCGAGCGAACGACGCGCCGAGCAAGCCCGAGCGCCCCGAGCCGGTCGCGGTCTGAAATTCCCACGGAGCTTTCTGTCATGCCGATTGCCGAGTCCGACGTGAAATGGGTGAAGCCGCCGACGCTGGGGCTGCTCGACCGCCTGTACCTGCCCGCCATCGTGGAGGGGTTGGGGACGACGCTCAAGCACGTCTTCCAGCCGAACGTGACGCAGCAGTTCCCGGAGGTTCGCCCCGACCTGCCGGCGAACTACCGCGGCGTGCACCGGCTGAACCGCGACGAGGAGGGTCGCGTGAAGTGCGTGGCGTGCTACATGTGCTCGACGGCGTGCCCCGCGCGCTGCATCGACATCGTGGCCGCCCCGTCGCCGTGGGCCGACCGCGAGAAGTACCCGGAGATGTTCGTCATCGACGAGCTGCGCTGCATCTACTGCGGCATGTGCGAGCAGGCGTGCCCCTGCGACGCCATCGAGCTGACCTCGCTGTTCGACCTGACCGGGCTGGCCCGCGAGGAGATGATGTTCGACAAGGAGAAGCTGCTCAGCGTGTTCGACCAGACGGTCGAGATGGGCAAGGATCCGGTCCGCACCAAGGGGGGCAGCCTGAGCTGCGCCTCCGAGCCGAACGTGTGACGAACGAAGTTCCGAGGCGCGGTTATCCGACGACCGAGAAGCAACGGCCATCCTGGATCGCATATGTCCCTTTTCGTGATGATGAACGACGTTGAACCCTCACGCTGGCAGGCGGCGGGGCCGTTCCTGCGCGAGTACTGGCCGGTGCTGCTGCCGCCACTGCTCGGCTTCCTCGCGGTCTACGCGGGGCTGCCGCAGGCGCGACGGTCGAAGCCGCTCCATGCCTCGCTGCTGGGGGCGCTCGCCATCGTGTTCGGCGGGTACTTCCTCGTCAGCACCGGGGCGGTCTGGCAGGAAAAGCTGCTGTTCTACGCCTTCTCCGGCATCGCGGTCCTCGGCGGCGGGATGCTCGTCACGCAGGCGAACCCGGTCCACGCGGCCCTGTCATTCGCGCTCGTCGTGCTCAGCACCTGTGGCCTGTTCCTCCTGCAAGCCGCCCCGTTCCTGATGGCGGCGACGCTTATCATCTACGCGGGCGCCATCGTCGTAACCTTCCTGTTCGTCATCATGCTCGCGCAGCAGGAAGGCCCGTCGAACGCCGACCAGCGAAGCCGCGAGCCGTTCTTGTCGGCCGTCGCCGGTTTCGTGCTGATGGCTGCCCTGCTTTGCGTGCTGCACCGCACCTACGACACGGGCCGGCACGACGCGGTCATCGCGTCGCTGGAGCAGCTGGCCCAGGCGGAGGACATCACTGCGGTCAACAAGGTGCTAGGCGACTTCAAGAAGCTGCCGCCCCAAAAGATGACGCCGGAGTTGATCGAAAGACTGACCGAATTCTTTCCGGTGGTCCTTGGTGGTGCGGAAGGCGAAAAGGGTTCACGCGCTGAGAAGGAGGCCGCCGCCCGCAGGCAGGTCGGCTTCCTGCGCAACAACTGGATGAAGCAGCGCAGCGACGAGGTCGCGAAGAACGCGACGGAGCTGAAAGCGGCGATGCAGGATCTTCGCAGCGGGCACGGCAGCCTCGCCCTCGACAACGTGCCGGGGCAGCGCAACACGCCGGGCAGGCTGCCGGCTGAAAATGTCGCTGCGCTGGGGCGCACCTTGTTCATCCTGTACCTGGTCCCTGTCGAGCTGGCGGCGCTGCTGCTACTCGTCGCGACCATCGGCGCCATCGCCATCGCCGGTCGCCGGTCGGAGGAGCTGCGATGAATCCTCTGTTGAACCCGCTCACGCTCGAGAACTACCTGGTGGTCGGCGCGATCCTGTTCGCGCTGGGGATGATCGGCTTCCTGACCCGCCGCAACCTCATCATCATGTTCCTGTCGGCCGAGATGATGCTGCAGGGGGTGGCGATCAACCTCGTCGCCTTCTCGTTCTACCGGGGGAACCTGGGCGGGCAGGTGATGACGATGTTCATGCTGGCGGTGGCCGCCTGCGAGGCGGCGCTGGCGCTGGCCCTGATCGTGATGCTGTTCCGCCGCAAGAAATCGCTGGACGTGAGCCTGTGGCAGGAGCTGCGCGAGCCGGACCAGGAGCCGATCGAGGACGAGGGGCCGCTGCCGACCTTCGCCGAGGAGGAGCTGCCGCACCTGACGCCTGCCGGCAAGGAACCCGCCAAGCCATCGGAAGAGACGAGCCATGTTTGACAATGTCGCGCCGTTCCTGGCGCTGATTCCGCTGCTGCCCCTGCTGGCCAGCGTGCTGATCGTCGCGCTGCGCAAGAGCCTCGGCGCGCAAAGCCACCTGCTGTGCATCGCCGGCGCCGTCGGCGCCTTCGTCTGCTCGGTGATCACGCTCGTCGCGGTCGCCAACGGCAAGGGGGCCTACGTCCATTACGCGACGTGGTTCCAGGTCGACAACGTCGAAGTCGGCCTGTCGCTGCAGGCTGACGCCCTCACCGCCGTCATGCTGGTGATGGTCACCTTCATCGGCTCGTTCATCGCCATCTACGCCGCAGGCTACATGAAGGGCGACCCCGGCTACCCGCGCTTCTTCACGGCGGTCAGCGGCTTCCTCTTCTTCATGACCGGCCTGGTCCTGGCGAACAACTTCATCATCCTCTACGCCTGCTGGGAAGGCGTCGGCCTGTGCAGCTACCTGCTGATCGGCTTCTGGTTCGCCCGCCCCGCCGCAGCCGCAGCCGCCCGCAAGGCGTTCCTCGTGACGCGCCTCGGCGACATCGGCCTGTTCATCGGCATCCTGCTGCTGTGGAACGCTCAGCCAACCTTCCCGTCGCTGGAGTTCAACGAGATCTTCGGCAACGTCGCTTCGCTGAACCCGAACCTCGTCTTCTGGGTCTGCGTGTGCTTGTTCATCGGCGCCGCGGGCAAGTCGGCGCAGTTCCCGCTGCATGTCTGGCTCCCCGACGCGATGGAAGGCCCCTCCCCCGTCAGCGCCCTCATCCACGCCGCCACGATGGTCACCGCCGGCGTGTATTTGGTGGCACGCTGCACGCCGCTGTTCGCCGCCAGCCCCGACGCCCAGTTGATCGTCGCCGTCATCGGCGGCATCACCGCGCTGCTCGCCGCCCTCATCGCGCTGACACAGACCGACCTCAAGCGCGTCCTCGCCTATTCGACGCTCAGCCAGCTCGGCTACATGTTCATGGCCCTCGGCGCCGGCATCAACTTCGTCGATGGTGAAGGGGCGACGCATCGCCTCGCCGGCTTCGCCGTCACGGCCGCCATCTTCCACCTGTTCACGCACGCCTTCTTCAAGGCCCTGCTCTTCCTCGGCGCCGGCAGCGTCATGCACGCGATGGGCAACGTCATCGACATGCGCCGCTTCCGCGGCCTGCGCAAAGTCCTGCCCGCCACGCACTGGACCTTCCTCTGCGGCGCCCTCGCCCTCGCGGGATTCCCGCTCATCTCCGGCTTCTGGAGCAAGGACGAGATCCTCGGCGTCCTCCTCGAAGCCAGCCATGGCGAGCGTGGCGGCGTCTATCTCGCCCTGTTCGTCGTCGCCATCGTGACGGCGGGCCTGACGGCCTTCTACACCTTCCGCGCCTACTTCATGACGTTCTGCGGCGAGCTGCGCATCCCGGAGGAGGCCTTCTCGCACCACGGCCACGACAGCCATGAAGCACACGACAGCCACGGCCATGAAGCGCATGGGCACGCCGAACCGGCGGCCAGCCACGCCGCCGCCCCCCTCCACGTCCACGACGCGAATCCGTCGCATGACAATCCGCCGCACGATCACACGAAACTGGAATCGCCGCTCATCATGACGATTCCGCTCATGGTGCTGGCGGTCGGCGCCCTGGGCGTCGGCGCCGCGCTCGGCCCGACCCACCTGTTCGGCGACTTCCTCCACAACCACTGGATGAAGGAACAATTCAAGAACCTGGTCACGCCCGCGCCGGTCCACCACATGGACATCGCGCTCATGGCGGGCAGCTCGCTCGTCGGCCTGCTGGGCATCGCGCTGGCCTACGTGATGTACGTCAAGAAGCAGTCGCTGCCGGAACGGATCGCGCAGCGAATCCCGCTGGCCTACGAGCTGTCGCGGAACAAGTTCTACCTCGACGAGATCTACGCGGCGCTGATCGTCAACCCGCTCACGATGCTCACGCACGTGCTGCGCATCTTCGACGCCTACATCATCGACGGCCTGGTCGACCTGGTCGGCCAGATTCCGCCGCTGGTCGGCTACCTGTTCCGCCCGATCCAGAACGGCCT
>JAYSSW010000778.1:0-14832 GCA_043720335.1 Planctomycetia bacterium | reverse complement strand
GCGCTCCACGCCCGTCCCCTGGAGGCGGACAAACGAACTGATGACGCCGGTGCCGGTTGGCTGGGCGTTGGTCTGCCGGAAAAGCGCGGTGTTGACTTCCCCGGAAGCGCCGGCCGTGGACAAGTCGAGCGTGGCAGTCGGAACTGCGCGGCTCTCGAGGATTTCAAGAGCCGGACGAAATTGACTCGCGGAAACGATTTTGCTCATGGAAATGTCTCTCATTTGCAAATGACTCAGACGGGTACGGAAAAGTAGGTCGCGGAAATGGGCAAGTCAAATGGAACCAGCAGCGGCGTGATCGGCGCTCGGCGTGCCACGCCGCCGAGCAACTCAGGAAGAAGAACGATCGCGCGAAGGCGTGTTCCGACTGCCAGCGTGCGTGCGACCATTGCGCCACGCATTGCGTCCGCCAGCTGGGGCAGGGCAAAAAAGACCAGCTCGCGTCGCTGCTCGCCTGCCAAGACTGCGCGACGTTCCGCTCCGCCGCGTCTCAGATCGTCGCCTGGGTGGACACTTTGCAAACCTTGTATGCAAGTCGTGCGCTCACGCCTGCGGTCAAGCTGGCTGCACCAATGGTGCGGACGAACGGCTGCTGGACATGCTGCACGCCAATGAAGCTGCCGGGGCCGAGGGCCTTGTCGCGGCGTTTGGGGTGATGCTTTGCGCACACGGGGAATGGCAGCATGTGGGTGCTGTAGTTGGAGTGCATGGTTTCTCCTGGAATTGAGTGCGAGATAGAATAAAGCGTACCTGGAAGGAATCGCGGGACGAATGTCGGTTAAAGCAATCTCAAATCCGCTGGCCTACGCGCGAAGCTTCGCCCCGAACTCGGAAAGCATGGCGAAACGGACCCAAACCGTGCAGACTGGGTCTCATTTGTCCTTGCATTACACGCCCAACGAGGTAACTGATGACCGCGCCGCACGACGAGCACAACGCTCCCGGCGAGCCATCACCACCTCGGACCCGCCATGCACTTCCACGCCCCCTGGACGCCCGACCCCACCCGCGTTCTGACCCGCCGCGAACTTGCCGCTGTCCTCGCTGATGCGCGTCGCAAGGCACGGCGAAGCGCCAACGGCCGCCGCAACCTTGCCATCCTCCGCCTCGCCTGCTGCTGCGGGCTGCGCGTCTCCGAGATCGCCCAATTGCAGATGGGTGACCTGGTTCTCGACGGGCCGAGGCCGCATCTGCGGCTCCGCTCGTCGACGACAAAGGGAAAGCGGGGCCGCGTCGTGCCGCTCTGGTGGGACGCGGGGACGCTGGCCGACCTGCGTGCTTGGATCGCGGAGCGGCGGCAGATGGGAGCAAGTGGAAAGGACTTCGCGATCTGCTCGGTGCAGGCCCACTGTCGCGGCAACGGCTTGCAGCGCCACGCCATCCGCCGCCGCTTCCTGTCCGCGTGCAAGGTGCTGGGTGCCGCCCGCCTCAAGACGCTGACGATTCACCACGGCCGCCACACCTTCATCAGCCACGCCTTGGCCGGCGGCAGGACGCTTGCCGAGGTGCGGGCCGCCGCCGGGCACGCCAACGTCGCCATGACCAGCGTCTACCTCCACGTCGTCATCGACGACGATTTGGAGCAGATCGGCAGCTTGTTCGGCTGATCGAACCGGCGAGCAGTTGGGAGCCGATGGCAGGAAAACCTGCGATGAAAAACTGACCCGCTTTTACGACGGTGTACCTAGAAAACGGGAGCAAATGGGAGTAAATGGAAGGAAAAACGCCAAAAGCGCGCCTGTCGTCGCAGCTACGGTCGCGTCCCTAGAAAACGGGCGTAGATGGTAGCAGATGGGAGCAGGTGGAAGGAAAATCGGCAAAAGCGCGCTCGCAGCGAACCGTCGCGGCGTGGACCAACGGACTCCTCGCCGTGGCCAATCGCCCGACGATGCCGACCGTTCCCGCGAGGCGCGATCGTGGGCGAACAACAAACCAACGGCGGGCATCGTATCGGACGTGGTAGCCGCACGCCGAGCGCGAACATCGGCGTGAGCAAGCGATTCTGGTCGTGGCCCAGCTCGCCGCAGTTATTCCACGAAATGCTGCGAATGACGCGACAGCTCGCCTTGAGGGGTCGCGCACCACGAGGTAACTGTCCTGCACGTCGAGCGGCACGGCATTTCGCCCCGCCGGGACGACGCTCCCTACCACTCGAAAGTGCAACGATGGCCACGAAGAAGGAAACCAAACCCCGCAAGGCGACCACCAAGGCGAGCGCGACGGCCAAGGTGTTGCCGCTCGAACTGGCTGCTCCTACGCCACCTGTGGAAACGCCCCCGCCGGAATCCGTAGCGGCTGCCCGCAAGCTGAGCGCCCTGGACGCCGCCGCTCAGGTCTTGGCGGCTGCCGGCAAGCCGATGAGCAGCGTCGACCTGATCGAGGCGATGGCGGACCAGGGGCTGTGGACCAGTCCCGGCGGCAAGACACCGGCCAACACCCTTTACGCCGCCATCGCGCGCGAGATCACCGTCAAGAAGGGCGAGTCACGCTTCGCCAAGAGCGGACGCGGCCAGTTCGTCCGCGCGTAACCCCAGCCCGCTGCGACGCACTCAGAGGCCCCACACGGGCCTCGTTGCGTTGGTGGCGGCACATCCGCTCCGATTCGCGGGAACAGCCGTGTCGGGTACGATGGGCAGCCGCCATGCCTTCCTGGAGGATCAATGCCATGCGAGCCAGTCTTCGCATTCTTCGCCGTCTCGAAAGGCTGGTCGGCGACGAGCAGCCCGCACTTTCGCTGGAGGATCGCTTGCGGCAGCATTGCTTGATGGCGCTGCTGCGCGAGCACGCGGATGGTACGCTTCAGCCACGGCTCCCAGACGATCTCGCGCCTTCCGAGCGGGAGCAAGCCGAGGCAATCCTGGATGCCTGGGAGCGCGAGGATGCGACCTTCCTCGACCGCTATCCGCAGTACCGCGATGTGGTGTCGGGGTGCTGACCTCAGTGCGTCCATTCCCACTTCGTTTCGCCGCAATGCGGGCAACAAGCCAGGAGCTCCGGCAGTTCGGGCGGCCACGGCTCATAGCCGGATTTCCTGGAGGGCTGCTTGCGGCAGGGCCAGAACAGCTTGCAGCCAGCACACCTTCGCATGCTGAACCTGTCGAGGTCCTCTGCGTGATCCAGGCACACCCGGACCAGCACCGCGACTGCCTCTTTGGTCAATCCCGCCGGCAAGCACGTTCGCTCCCATCTCAGCGAACGTAGCCACGGCACCACGCCAGGATCGCCCTTGCGTTGCGCCAGTTGTCGCAGCATCGGTAGACGTAGTTCGCGGGGCGTCAGGAGCAGCACATCGCCGAGGCGGTCGTACCAGAGCAGGTCGCACTCGCGCGGCAGCAAGCCGCTCGCCACGAAACCATCGACCAGGTCCGCCTGCTCCGCCATGGCCGCGATCAGCGCGTCGATCTCCGTATCGTCCCATTCGCTGTCGTCCACTCGGTCGCACAGGGCGTTCTGTCGCTGCTCGTGCTGACGCTCCCCTTCCACGCTGCGGCCGCCGCTAGCTGCGACCTCCCATTCTTGCAATTCTGCTTCCAGGCGACGTAGACGGGCAGCAGTTCGGGCGGGCATGCATATCATTCCTTTCCGGCGTACCAATCATCGCAGGCTACCAAAGCGAACGAACGCCACAAAATCGACCGCGCGGCAGATGCTGAATGGTCCGGCTTTTTGGATGCTATGCAACGGCATGGAAGTCTGGTAAAGTACCCGTTCTTCGTGGCCTTTTGGCTTTGTGTCGCGACCCAGCCGACACTCGAAGGCCGACGCCGAAAAAGGGATCACTGATGCTGCTCGCCGAATTGAAGCCTGGCCTCGCCCTGGTCGGCCTTGAGTCGGGCTTAGTCGCCACTGTTGTCGCTATCGTGCCGATTGCAGCGGGCGCGGTGCAGGTCTACTACAAGCTTCCGGACGGCGCACTCAAAGAACGGCTGCTCGGCGTCGCGGACGAAGCCAGCATCGCCATTGCCACGACCGAACGCCCGTGGTCCTTCGATGGCGACGGCGCTGCGTTCCAGCTCGCCTGCGAGGCGAAGCGGATCGACATGGCTTTCTTGTTCGATCCGATGATGGCGGTCCATACGTCAAACGTCGAGCCACTGCCGCACCAGATCACGGCCGTCTACGAATCGATGCTTCCCCGGCAGCCGCTGCGGTATGTCCTCGCCGACGATCCCGGCGCGGGCAAGACCATCATGGCTGGCCTCTACATCCGCGAACTTGTTATGCGGGCCGACGCTCGCCGCGTCGTCATCGTTGCGCCTGGCAGTCTCGTGGAGCAGTGGCGAGATGAGCTTTTCGAGAAGTTCGGCCTGGAATTCCGCGTCTTCTCGTCCGCGTTGGAAGCGGCCTCGCCCAGCGGCAATCCCTTCGAGGACCACAACCAGATCATCGTCCGGCTCGACCAGATGGCGCGAAACGAGGACCTGCGGACCAAGCTCTGCGCGGCGGGCTGGGACCTGGTCGTCTTCGACGAAGCCCACAAACTCGCCGCCCACTTCTTCGGATCGAAGCTCGAAAAGACCGGGCGATTCCGCTTCGCCGAGGAGCTTGGCAAGGAGACGCGGCACCTACTGCTCATGACCGCCACGCCGCACAACGGCAAGGAGGAAGACTTCCAGCTCTTCCTCTCGCTGCTCGACTCCGACCGCTTCTATGGCAAGTTCCGCGACGGCGTCCACAAGGTCGATGCCACAGACCTGATGCGGCGGATGGTGAAGGAGGAACTCGTCAAGTTCGACGGTACGCCCCTGTTCCCCGAACGCAAGGCGTACACGGTCAACTACAAGCTCTCCGATGCCGAGGCCGCGCTCTATGAAACCGTGACCAAGTACGTGCAGACCGAGATGGGCAAGGCCGACCAGCTCAGCGGCTCGCGCAAAGGCTCCGTCGGCTTCGCCCTTACCACGCTGCAGCGCCGTCTCGCTTCCAGTCCCGAGGCTATCCACCAGTCGCTGCGCCGCCGCAGGGAGAGGCTATCCAGCCGACTCCGCGATGAGAAGCTCGGCGGACGTGGCCGGGCGATCCTGGCTGAAACCGTTGATGACATCCCCGACGACGACGACGACCTGAACGCCGAGGAAGTAGAAAGCCTGGAGGAGAAGCTCGTCGATCAGGCGACGGCCGCGAAGACCATCGCCGAACTCGAAGAGGAAATCCGCATCCTGCAAGGGCTGGAACAACAGGCGAAAGCGGTTGTCGCGTCGGGTCTCGACAAGAAATGGGAGGAGCTGTCCAGCCTTCTCCAGAACAACCCGGAGATGCGCGACGAGAGCGGCAGGCAGCGCAAGATCATCCTCTTTTCCGAGCATCGCGACACGCTCAACTACCTGCACGCCAAGATCGCGGGCGTCCTCGGCGCTCCCGGCGCCATCGTCGTCATCCACGGCGGCACGCATCGAGACAAGCGCAAGGAAGCCCAGGCCCTGTTTCGCTCCGACCCCGACGTGCGCGTGCTGATCGCCACCGACGCCGCTGGCGAAGGCGTCAACCTGCAATGCGCCCATCTCATGGTCAACTACGACCTGCCGTGGAACCCCAACCGGCTGGAGCAGCGGTTCGGCCGCATCCACCGCATCGGCCAGACGGAAGTCTGCCACCTGTGGAACCTTGTCGCCAAGGAGACCCGCGAAGGCGATGTCTACCACCGCTTGCTGGAGAAGTTGCGGATCGAAAGCGACGCGCTCAAGGGGCGCGTCTTCGACATACTCGGCGACGTGTTTGAAGGGGTCAGCCTGAAGGAACTGCTGATGCAGGCGGTCCGCTACGGCGACCAGCCCGAAGTCCGCGCTCGCCTCACGAAGAAGATCGACCACGCTTTCGACCACGACCACCTGAGGTCGCTGCTCAACCGCAATGCGCTGGCCCAGGAAACGATGTCGCCGGATCGGCTGTTCAAGGTGAAGGAGGAGATGGAACGGGCCGAGGCGCGGCGGCTTCAGCCCTTCTTCGTCCGCTCGTTCTTCCTCAAGGCGTTCGACAATCTCAACGGCACGGTTCACCGCCGCGAGGCCGACCGGCACGAGATCACCCACGTCCCCGCCGCCATCCGCGAACGGGATCGGCGGCTGACGGGCCGCAACCGCCGCGAGCAGGAACCGATCCTCAAGCGCTACGACCGAATCGCCTTCACCCGCAACGCCGTCCAGCCGACCGACAAGCCCGGCCTCGCCCGTGCCGTGTTCATGCACCCCGGCCATCCGCTCATGCTGGCCGTGACCGACATGCTGCTGGAACAGAGCGCCAACCTGCTTCGGCAGGGATCGATTCTCGTCGATCCAGCGGACCAGGCCGACCAGCCCTGGCTGCTCTTCCTGCTCGTCCATGAAGTGAAGTCGGGCGACGGCACGGTCCTTTCCAAGCGGATGCAGTTCATTCGCGTGAACCCCGACGGCTCGGCGGTCTTCGCGGGCTGGGCGCCGCATCTCGACCTCGAACCGCTCGCCGCCGTGCATCGCCCTTTGCTGGCCGACCTGCTGAAAGCGCCGTGGATGCGGGCCGACCAGGAGCAAAAAGCCGTGGCCCTCGCGGCGGCCACGCTCGTTCCCGAACACTTCAAGGAAGTCGCCGAGCGGCGCATCGAGCACGTCGATAAAACACTCGCCGCCGTCCACGAACGGCTCACCAAAGAAATCGCCTTCCAGACCGACCGCGAGATCAAACTGAAGGACGACCAGGCCGCCGGCAAGGACGTGCGGCTCAACCTCGACAACGTCAAAAAGACGCTCGACGAACTGCAAAGCCGCCTCGATGGCCGCAAGAAAGAATTGCAGGCGATGCGGCAGGTGCAGAATGGCACGCCGGTCATCCTCGGCGGGGCGCTCGTCGTGCCCGCCGGGCTGCTGCGGCAGTCGCGAGGCGACGGCCCCGCCCTGAGCGCTGCCGACGCGGCCGCACGCAAGCGCATCGAGATGCTGGCGATGAGGGCCGTCATCGCCGCCGAGGAAGCGAAGGGGCACCGCGTCGTCGATGTCTCCGACCTGAACTGCGGCTGGGACGTTTCCAGCTACCCGCCCGGCAGCACCGACCCGAAGCACATCGAAGTGAAGGGGCGCGTCCAGGGCGCCGATACCATCACGGTGACGCGCAACGAAATCCTCTACGGATTCAACCAGGGTGACAAGTTCGTCCTGGCTATCGTCTTCGTCCGGCCGGATGATGGCGTTGAGGGCCCGTATTATCTGTCGAACCCGTTCCAGCGCGAGCCGGACTGGGGGGCGGCCAGCGTCAACTACGATATCAGAACGCTGTTGCAGTCCGCGACCCGGATTCCTTGAGGTCACCATGCCGCTCCGCGACCACTTTCACGCGCCGCTCAGCAAGCGGAAGAACTGGGAAGGTTTCCACGGGCTGTGGCCCGGCTTGATGACGGTCCAATTGAACCAGATGCTCCCTTCCCGGTTTGAAGCCGAGCCGAGCGTTCACGTCGGCTCCGAAATCGAAGTCGACGTTGCGACCCATGAAGGCAACGACGACCGCGGCGTGAACCTCGCCGAGAACGGCGACCTGGCGTTCGATCTCGCCCTTCCCAGCCTGGCCGTCGAAACCGAACTCCTGACCGAGAGCGAGTACGAGGTCCGAATCTTCGACGTGGAACGCAACCGCCGCCTCGTCGCGGCCATCGAGATCGTCAGCCCCGCGAACAAGGACCGCCCCGAGAGCCGCCAGGTCTTCGTGGCGAAGTGCCAGGCGCTGCTGAAGAAGGGCGTTTCGGTGGCCATCGTCGATCTTGTCACCTCGAAGGACTTCAACCTGTACACCGGTCTGCTCGATCTGGTCGGCCAGACGGATCCCACGATGGATTCCGAACCCTCCGCGACCTACGCGTGTGCCTGCCGGTGGATTCCTCGGGGCCGCAAGCACGTGCTGGAAACGTGGTCCCACATCCTTCACCTGGGGCAGCCCTTGCCGACGCTCCCGATTTGGCTTACCGAGAACCTGGCGATCCCGCTTGAACTCGAATCGAGCTACGAACAAACCTGCCAAGCCCTGCGGATTTCATAAGGACCCCTCGTGAACGTCATCTCGCCCAAGAAGCTCATCGAAGTCGCCCTGCCGCTAAACGACATCAACTTGGCATCTAAGCGGGAAAGCTACATTTACAGAGGCAACCCATCCGCATTGCATAAATGGTGGGCTCAACGCCCATTAGCGGCAGCACGAGCCGTGATCTTTGCGCAACTCGTTCACGATCCAGAAGATCTTTGGTGCTGCCAGAACCCAGGGGTCGAACCCAACCAGCAGGTGAAAGGCCACTGGACCAAAGCTCGCGCAAAACTATTTAAAATCATCGAAGACCTCGTGATTTGGGAAAACACGACTAACGAAAGCGTTCTAAGGCCGGCGCGCGAAGCGATTAGGCAGAGCTGGCGAGAATCCTGCGAGCTGAACAAAAACCATCCTCAGGCCAGCGAACTCTTCAATCCGGACAAAATGCCAGGGCTTTATGACCCGTTTGCAGGCGGCGGGACGATTCCACTGGAAGCCCAACGGCTCGGGCTGAAATCCTACGCCAGCGACCTGAACCCCGTTGCCGTGCTCATTAATAAAGCGATGATCGAAATTCCGCCAAGATTTGCCGGAAAAGCACCCGTTCACCCCGACGCATCGAACACGCTTGTGCCTTGGAGCGGAACAGATGGATTGGCGGAGGACATCCGGCGATATGGAACGTGGATGCGTGATGAGGCATTCAAACGCATTGGCCATCTCTACCCGGCGATCAAAGTCACAAAAGCAATGGTGAAAGTACGCCCAGATCTTGACCAGTACGTTAACGAAGAGTTGAAAGTAATAGCTTGGCTGTGGGCACGGACAATCCGCAGCCCGAATCCGGCATTCACTGGTATCGAGGTGCCGCTGGCGAGTACGTTCGTCCTCAGCAGCAAAGCAGGCAAAGAGACCTACGCTCTGCCGGTCATTGATAAAAGCGGATATAAATTCACTGTCAAGATCGGTAAGCCACCTGCCGAAGTGGTTTCAGGAACTAAGGCGACTCGGGGCAACTTCCGGTGCTTGATGAGCCAGTCACCTATTTCCTCTGAGTACCTCCGCGACGAAGCAAAAGCCGGACGAATGGGGCGAAAACTGATGGCCATCGTGGCAGAAGGTGCCCGAGGCCGCGTCTACCTTACGTCAACCGAAGAACATGAAGACATCGCCAATTCATGTGACCCCGCATGGAAGCCGGAAATTGAGTTTTTTCAGCAGGCACTTGGCTTTCGGGTGGGCAACTACGGCATGACAAAATGGAGTGACCTATTCACCAATCGCCAATTGATGGCATTGACGACATTCGTCGAATTGGTTGCTGAGGTGCGTCAATTGATTCGCAGGGATGGGCTCGCATCCCGCCAATATGACGATGGCACTTCGCTTGACGACGGAGGTGTGGGTGCCAGAGCATACGCCGATGCGATTAGCGTTTACTTGGCGTTTGCAGTCGATAAAACTGCCGAGTATGGATGCACATTGGTACCGTGGTACAGCAAGGAAGACCGCCCGAAGGGGCTTTTTTCCCGGCAGGCAATTCCGATGGTTTGGGATTTTGCGGAAAGCAATCCATTCGCAGATATTGGGGGCACTTTTGAAGGGTCCGTGAAAATCGTGGCCGGCGCGCTCGATGGATGTTATGCGAATGGCAACGTCGGCAAGGCATTTCAAGCCGACGCAGTTACACTGGCACCAGAAAAGGAACGAAAATTCCTCTCGTCCGACCCTCCCTATTACGACAATGTGGGCTACGCTGACTTGTCGGATTTTTTCTATGTCTGGATACGGCGCTCACTACATCCAATCTTCCCGAAACTTTTTGCTACCATCTCGGTGCCAAAGTCGGAAGAGCTTGTCGCCACGCCTTGCCGACACGGCGGAATAGAGAAAGCCGAAAGGTTTTTCCTTAGTGGCATGACGAAGGCAATGCACAATCTCGCCGTGCAGTCACACCCGGCAGCACCGATTACCATTTACTATGCATTTAAGCAATCTGAAACTGAAACGACCGAAGGCACGTCATCTACAGGATGGGAAACCTTCCTGGAGGCAGTTCTAAAGGCCGAATTGGCTATTTCGGGCACATGGCCCATTCGCACTGAGCGTTCGGGAAGAATGCGTGACACGGGATCAAATGCTCTTGCCTCCTCAATTGTGTTAGTTTGCCGTCCGCGCCCGGCAAATTCCGGAGTTATCTCGCGGCGGCAGTTCATAAGGATGCTCAACGAAGCGCTGCCGCTGGCCCTCGACGCGATGACGCGCGAGAGCGAAGGGCTGCACTCGCCGGTCGCGCCCGTGGACTTGTCGCAGGCGATCATCGGCCCCGGTATGGCGATCTTCAGCAAGTACGACGCGGTGCTGGAAGCCGACGGCACGCCGATGAGCGTGCGGACCGCGCTGCAGCTCATCAACCGCTTCCTGGCCGAGGACGACTTCGACGCCGACACGCAGTTCTGCCTGCACTGGTTCGAGCAGTACGGTTGGGAAGCCGGCAAGTTCGGCGAGGCCGACACGTTGGCCCGCGCCAAGGGAACCTCCGTCGCTGGCGTGCAACAGGCGGGCGTGGTCGAGTCGGGGGGCGGCAGCGTGCGGCTGCTGAAGTGGAAGGAATACCCCGCCGACTGGAACCCCGCCACCGACACTCGCCTGCCGGTGTGGGAAGCCCTGCACCAGCTCATCCGCGCCTTCCGCATGCAAGGCGACACCGGGGCGGCCAAGGTGCTGGCGGGCGTCGCGGGCAAGGCGGAAGCCGCCCGCCAGCTGGCGTACCGCCTCTACACCCTCTGCGAACGCCGCGCCTGGGCCGACGACGCCCGCGCCTACAACGAAGTCGTCACCGGCTGGAGCGGCATCGAAAGCGCCGCCGCCAAGGTCGCCAGCCCCAAGCAAGGCACGCTGTTCGACGGGGAAGGAGCATAGGTAATGAGTGAAACGCTGAGACAACTCAAAGCAAAAAACTTCACGGTATTCCGTGAAGCCGATTTGGATTTTTCGCCGGGTTTGAATGTGATCATGGGGACGAACGGTGCTGGGAAGACGCATCTCCTGAAGTTGGGCTATTCGATCATTGCTGTGAGTTTCAAAGCGCAGAATGGTGTGCGGAGGCCAACGAAAGAACAGTTGCAGACCGACCTGTCGTTGAAATTGCTGCGTGTCTTCAAGCCAGAGCACCTGGGGAGACTGGTGAGGCGAACTCGACGGGGACGCGAAACGGCGGAGTTGCGCTGCAAGTTCGCCCCGACGAAGCACGACCTTGATTTTTCGTTCCACACGGCCAGTGAATTTGAAGTAAGCGTGGAGAAATCACCCTCGGAATGGATCGACAAACGCCCCGTCTATTTGCCAACGCGGGAATTGCTCACGATCTATCCGGGTTTCGTTTCGCTCTACGAAAATTCCGCGATCCCGTTTGAAGAGACGTGGCGCGACACGTGCTCGCTGCTTGGGTTTCCTCTCGCTCGTGGCCCGCGAGAAAAGACGATCAAGAAACTCCTGGAGCCACTGGAAGAGGCGATGGGAGGCAAAGTGGAGTTGAGGGAGCCGCAAGGCTTTTATTTGAACCGAGACGGCGTGCGAACGGAAATGCATCTCGTGGCCGAAGGGTTCCGCAAACTGGCGACGATTGCGCGACTTATCGCGAACGGACAGCTGATCGACAAAGGGTATCTGTTCTGGGATGAGCCGGAATCGAATTTGAACCCGAAGATCGTCAAGGTCGTCGCCAAAACCATCCTGCAACTGTGCAAAGTGGGAATTCAAGTGTTCGTGGCCACCCACAGTCTGTTCCTCATGCGCGAATTCGACATCCTTTTGCGAGGAGAGTTCAAGGACGTGAAGTCGAGATTTTTCGGCCTCCACCCGAGCGATGAAGGCGTGACAGTCCAACAAGGCGACAGCGTCGACGACATCGGCAGCATTGACGCGCTGGACGAGGAACTCATGCAATCCGACCGCTACCGCGAATCCGTGGAGGCTGAGTCTTGAAAACCATCATCGAAGGCTCGCTGGCGTTCGATTTTCCCGATACATGGCTCGCGACGAAGTACGACCAATGGGCGTATTATCGGCGACAGTTTCAATCGTTGTGCGGGGGAACCAAAGCCGTCGATATTCTCGCGGTGCGCCCAAACTTTTACTTCTACGTGATTGAGATCAAAGACTATCGAATCGAGCTTCGCCAGAAGGAAATGGAGCTCGCCCAGGAAGTGGCCGAGAAGGTGCGGGACACGCTCGCCGCACTTTTTGCCGCACGGTTTGTTGCAAACAACGACGACGAACGGGAGTTCGCGGATCGTTCGGTGAAGGCCACGAGGATCGTCGTGATTTTGCATCTGGAGCAACCCGCCAGGCCCACACGACTTCACCCGATTGAAGACACGACCAAACTGGAACAGAAACTTCGACAATTGCTTCGGGCCATCGATCCACACCCACGAATCGCAAGATCGGCCGATGGAAACCGATTTGGCTGGAACGTACGGGAGATTTGAACCATGAAGCCCTGGCGAGAGATTGCGATCCCCCATGCCGACGTGCTCAAAGGGACGTTCCAGCAGTCCGAGTTCGCGGCGGACATCACCGCCGTGAATTCCGGGAAGGCGGCGCACGAGTACCAGGACGCCGCCGCGTTCTTCGAGCGGACCTACATCACCGAAGGAATGCGGTTGCTTCTCACGCAGGTCGCCCAGCGATTGAGCGGCAAAGGGGGAGAGCCGGTCATCCAGTTGCAGACCGCGTTCGGCGGCGGCAAGACGCACACGATGCTCGCGGTGCTGCACCTGGCTTCGCGCAAGTGCCCTCTCTCGGACCTGCCGGGCGTGCCGACGCTGGTTGAGAAAGCGGGCCTGATGGACGTGCCGCAGTCGCGCGTGGCGGTCATTGATGGAACGGCTCACTCGCCGGGCCAACCGTGGAAGCACGGCCGCACCACCATCAGGACGCTGTGGGGAGAACTGGCGTGGCAACTCGGCGGCGCCGAGGGCTTCGCGCTCGTCAAGGACGCCGACGCCAACGGCACCTCGCCGGGCAAGGACGTGTTGGGGAACCTGCTCGCAACCTACGCGCCGTGCGTGGTCCTGATGGATGAGTTGGCCCGCTACATCGGCCAGTTCGAAGCCGGACAGTCCTTTTCGGGCGGCACGTACGACAGTAATTTGTCGTTCATTCAGTCGTTGACCGAGGCGGTCAAGCTGGTCCCGAACGCGGTGATGCTCGCAAGTCTTCCGGATTCCACCCCGCCATCGAGCGGCGACCGGGGACGGCAGGCGATTCAAGCCATCGAGCACTTGTTCGGCCGTGTGCAGGCGCTGTGGAAGCCGGTCGCCACCGAGGAAGCGTTCGAGATCGTGCGTCGTCGTCTCTTCGAGCCGATCCGCGACCTTGCCGCCCGCGACGCCGTGTGCCGGGCCTTCGCCGACACCTACATCGCTGAGGGGGCCAAGCTGCCGAGCGAAACGCAGGAAGGCCGCTACTACGGCCGTCTGACGCAGGCGTACCCCATCCACCCGGAAGTGTTTGATCGCCTCTACGAGGACTGGTCCACCATCGACGGGTTCCAGCGCACACGCGGCGTGTTGAAGCTGATGGCCAAGGTGATCGGCCGATTGTGGAAGGCGGACAACAAGGACCTGATGATCCTGCCGGGCAGCCTGCCCTTGGCCGACGGAGACGTGCGCAACGAGATGACCTACCTTCTGCCGCCCGGCTGGGATCCGGTCATCGAGAAGGACATTGATGGCGAGCGAGCGGAAACCACGGAGCTGGAAGGCAAGGAGACGCGGTTCGGAAAGGTGAACGCCGCCCGTCGCGTCGCGCGCACGCTGTTCCTCGGCACCGCGCCATCGAGCGTGGGGACGAAGCCGGGCATCCGGGGATTGGATCGCGGCCGCGTGCTGCTCGGCTGCTTGCAGCCGGGGCAGTCGTCGGCGGACTACGCGGACGCGCTGGACAGGCTCGCGGACCGGCTGCACTACCTGAACAGCACCGGCGACAAGGCAGCCGACTCGACGCGGTACTGGTTCGACACGCGGGCCAACCTACGCCGCGAAATGGAGGACCGCAAACGCCGTTTCGACGACAAGACCGACGTGCGCCGCAAGATCGAAGACGTGGTCAAGAAGCTCTTCGCCAACACGCCGCTCTTCGAGGGGGTCCACGTCTTCACGCCGCACGCCGACGTGCCCGACGATTCCGCTTTGCGGCTGGTCGTGCTGCCGCCGGAACAGTGGCACATGAAGGAAGACGGCCAAAAGGCTTCCGACGCGACGCTGGAGTACCTGCGGACGCACGGGAACCAGCCTCGGCATCGAGCGAACCGCTTGATCTTCGTGGCCGCCGACCAGGCGGTGTTGACCCGCCTGCGTGACGCGACCCGCGTGGCGCTCGCCTGGGCCAGCATTGTCGAGGACGTGGACGAAGGCAAGCTGAACATCGACCAGAACCAGCGCAGGCAAGCCGACAAGGAAGCGCAGGCCGCCAGCGCCGTCGTTCCCCGCGCAGCCCGTGAATGCTACCGTTGGCTCCTATGCCCGGCTCAGGACGACCCGACCGCGACGAAGCCAGCTATCGAGGCGTTCGCCTTGAACACGACGAGCGGGACCGTGCCAGGGGAGTTGGAACGAGTGTGCCGCGAGAATGAGCTGGTGATCGACGCCTGGTCACCGATCCACTTGCGAGCGAAGCTGAAAGAACTTTACTGGAAGGAAGGCAAGCCATCGGTCGGCGCACTCGCTTTCTGGGAGGACTCGCTCCGCTACCTGTACCTGCCTCGCTTGAAATCGCGTGAAGTGCTAGACGCCGTCGTCCGCAAAGGATCGACGAACCGCGACTTCTTCGGCACTGCGTTCG
>JAYSSW010000777.1:0-6908 GCA_043720335.1 Planctomycetia bacterium | reverse complement strand
CCGCCGCCTCGCGGCAGCGGGCTTGACTGGGTCCGCTGATTTGCCCCCTGTTCCTGCGATTGTGGACCATCATGGCGGACCTGGCCCTCGCCTTCCTCTGGCACCAGCACCAGCCCTACTATCCCGACGACTGGTCCGGCGAGAACCCCATGCCCTGGGTGCGCCTGCACGGCGTCAAGGACTACTACGGCATGGCCCTGCATCTGCTGGAATACCCGGCGATGCGCTGCACCATCAATCTCGTCCCCAGCCTGCTCGTGCAGATCCTCGCCTACACCGAGCAGGGCGCCTCCGACCGCCCGCTCGACGTGTCGCGCATCGCCGCCAAGGATCTCACGCAGGACGACTCGCTCTACCTGCTCGACCACTTCTTCATGGCCAACCACGAGCGGATGATCCGCCCGTTCCCGCGCTACCACGAGCTGCTGCTGAAGCGCGACCAGGGACGCAGCACCGGCCTCGAAGCGCTGAAGCGGTTCAACGAACGCGACCTGCGCGACTTGCAGACGTGGTTCAACCTGTCGTGGATCCACCCGCTCGCCATCGAGCGCGACCCGGAGCTGCAACGGCTCTGCGACAAGGGGAAGCACTTCAGCGAGGACGACAAGAACCTCGTTCTCGACAAGCATCTGGCGATCTTGAAGCTCATCATCCCGCTGCATCGGCAGCTCCAGAACAGCGGCCAGGTCGAGCTGACGACGACGCCGTTCTACCATCCGATCCTGCCGCTGCTGTTCGACAAGAAGCTGGCCCGCGAGTCGGTTCCCGACGCCAAGCTGCCGCGCTACACCGGCGGCTACCCGGAGGACGCGGTCGTTCACGTGGCCCGCGCGGTTGAGCTGCACACCAAGCTGTTCGGCAGGCCGCCCGCGGGCATGTGGCCGGCCGAGGGGAGCGTCTGCCAGGCGATGATCCCGCTGCTGGCGCAGCACGGCATCCGCTGGATCGCGACCGACGAGGAGATCCTCAGCCACTCGACGCAGAGCTTCGCCGCCCGCGACGGCCAAGGGCGCGTGGCCAACCCCGGCCTGCTGTACCGCTCGTACAAGATCCGCGAGGGAGTCCACGAGCTCGGCATCGTCTTCCGCGACCACGCCCTCAGCGACATGATCGGCTTCCACTGCCAGCGCAGCCCCGGCGACGAGGCGGCGCGCGACTTCGTCCAGCACCTCGCCAACATCCGCCAAGCCGTCCCCGCGAACGAGCAGGTGTTGGTCAGCGTCATCCTCGACGGCGAGAACTGCTGGGAGCACTACCCCGACGGCGGCGTTCCATTCCTGCGGACACTGTACCAGCTCTGCACGCAGATCCCGTGGATCCGCCCGGTGAAGGTCGGCGAGCATCTTGAAGCGCAGCCGCCGCGCGACACGATCCCGCGGCTGTTCTCCGGGAGCTGGATCCGCCACAACTTCGCCATCTGGGTCGGCCACGACGAGGACAACGACGGCTGGGACCTGCTGCACAAGACGCGCGAGCACCTGCGCCAGCGGGCGACGCTGCAGCTTCTTGATGCGGACAAGATACGCCGGGCCTGGGACGAGATCTACATCGCCGAGGGGAGCGACTGGTTCTGGTGGTACGGCGACGACCATTCGAGCGCGCAGGACGCGCTGTTCGACACGCTGTTCCGCAAGCACTTGCAGAACGTCTATCTGCTGCTGGGCGAGACGCCGCCGGCGGAGCTGAGCCGGCCGATCAGCCGCAAGGGGCAGACCGAGAGGCACACGCTGCCGCGCAGCTTCCTCGACGTGCGCATCGACGGCCGCGAGCACTTCTTCGAGTGGCTGGGCGCCGGGCGCTACGCCTGCCGCAACGAGCGCGGCACGATGGCGATGGTCGCCGGCGGCCCGATGCGCGACGTGCATTTCGGCTTCGACCCGCACCGCCTCTTCGTGCGCATCGACTTCGACCAGCCCGCCCGCCTGGCGCTGCTCCCCTACGACACGATCCGCCTCGGCTTCGACGAGCCGGTCGTCGGCAGCGTACAGATCGAGCATCCTGGCAGGCCGACCCAGGCGTGGCACTGGACCGGCAAGGCCGGCCCGCAGCCCGACGGCGTGCAGGTGGCGGTCGACCGCATCGTCGAGTTCGCGGTGCCGTTCGCGCTGCTGGAGGCGCTGCCGGGCAAGCCGGTCCACCTGCACGTGGAACTGCTGGAGAACCGCCAGAGCCGCGACCGGGCGCCGCACGAGGGAAGCATCGTGTTCGCGTGCCCGTCGCCGGATTTCGAGCAGATCATGTGGGACGTGTGACCTGATTTTCATGCGCCGCCTGGGCATCAACTAACCCTGAGCGCAAGCGAGGGGATCGCCGGAAGACACGCAGAATGAAAGAACTTTTCCGCAAGCATGATTCGCTGCGATCCCCTCGCTTGCGCTCAGGGTTAGTGAGTTTTCGGGAGCCGCCATGGACGAATCGCTGAAGGACTTTGGCCTGGCCCTGAAAGGGCTGACGATGCCGGAGCTGCGCAAGGACCCGATCGTGGGGCGCTGGGTCATCATCGCGACCGACCGGGCGCGCCGGCCCGTCTCGCAGCGCGGCGAGTCGCTGCATCCCAGCGGCGGGTTCTGCCCGTTCTGCGCCGGCAACGAGGAGCACACGCCGGTCGAGATCCTCTCCTACCGCGACCGCTCCGCCAAGCCCAACGACAAGAACTGGCGCGTCCGCGTCGTCGCCAACAAGTTCCCAGCCCTGCGCGTCGAAGGCGAGCTGAACAAGCGGGGCGAAGGCAACTACGACAAGATGAACGGCGTCGGCGCCCACGAGGTCATCATCGAGTGCCCCTTCCACGAGGCGTCGATGGCCAATCTCTCCGAGGAGAACATCCGCGAGGTCCTCTGGGCCTACCGCGACCGGCTCGTCGATCTCAAGAAGGACCCGCGCCTCGTCTTCGGCATGGTCTTCAAGAACGTCGGGTCGGCGGCGGGGGCGTCGGTCGAGCACTCGCACTCGCAGCTCATCGTCACGCCGATCGTGCCGATCAACGTGCAGGAGGAGATGAACGGGGCGCAGAACTTCCACAACTACCGGGGCCGCTGCATCTACTGCGACATGATCGCGCAGGAACTGAACGACCCGAAGCGGATCGTGATGGAGACGCCGAATTTCGTGTGCGTGGCGCCGTACGCGAGCCGGTTCCCGTTCGAGCTGTGCATCCTGCCGAAGAGCCACAACAGCCACTACGAGAACATCCAGAAGACCGAGGTCGACGACCTGGGAACCGTCCTCAAGACGGTGCTGATGAAGCTGGAGATCGCCCTCGACAAGCCGGCGTACAACTACATCATCCACACGTCGCCGTTCACCGCCCAGCCGCTGGCCCACTACCATTGGCACCTGGAGATCATCCCGCGCCTGACGAAGATCGCCGGCTTCGAGTGGGGCACCGGCTTCTACATCAACAGCGTCCCCCCCGAGCAGGCGGCCGCCTACCTGCGCGAGATCGACGTCGAGATGCGCTGATCGGCGACCTTACTCTCCCTCCACGACGATTGCTTCGACGAGGCCCTGATGCGCGAGCTGCTGACGCAACTGAACCACGCCTTGAACGACGGCAGGCCGCTCGTCTACTGCTCCGTCGTCGAGACGCGCGGCTCGACGCCGCAGAAGGCGGGCGCCGCGATGCTCGTCTTCCCGGACGGCAGCCAGACTGGCACGCTTGGCGGCGGCTGCGTCGAAGCGGAGGTCAAACGCCTGGCGCTGCGCACGCTGTCGGGAGATGGCTCCGCGAAGCCGGAGGTGCTGACTTTCCAGCTCGACGACAACTACGGCTGGGACGACGGGCTGATCTGCGGCGGCCGCATGACGATCCTCGCCGACCCGCTGGGGCAGCCGCGTCGCGAAGCCGTGGCCGCGTACTACCGGCACTACCAGGCGATCATCGACCAGGGGACGGGCTGCACCGAGGCGGTCGCCGTGTCGGCGGAAACCGGCGCGCCGCTCGGCAGCCGCTGGCTGTTCGACGCCGACGGGCAGTGCGTCGACCAGCTCGGCCTGGCGCCGACCGCGCCGGTGATCGAACATCTTGCGCCACTGGCGAAGCGGCCGAAGGCGAGCCAGCTGCACGGCGTCGCGTACCTGCCGGTCCTGCCGCGCGTGACGCTGCTGATTGTCGGCGCGGGCCACGTCGGGCAGGCGGTCGCCCGGCTCGGCGCCGACCTCGACTTCGACGTCTGGGTCGTCGACGACCGCGCCGCCTACGCCAGCGCCGAAAGGTTTGCTTCCGCCCAGCGCCGCGTCGTCGGCGACATCGGCCAGGAGCTCGCCAAGCTGCGCGACGCCATCACGCCGTCGGTCTTCGCCCTCGTCATCACGCGCGGCCATTCCCACGACGAGGAAGCCCTCGGCCACCTCGCCACCACCCGCGCGGGCTACGTCGGCATGATCGGCAGCAAACGCAAGATCAAGCTCATCTTCGACGACCTGCTCGCGCGCGGCGTCCCGCAGGAAGCCCTCGACCGCGTCCACGCCCCGCTCGGCTTCGCGATCGGCTCGCAGACGGTCCCGGAGATCGCCGTCAGCATCGTCGCGGAGCTGATCGCCGTCCGCAACCTCGGCCACACCAACGCCGAAGCCCGACGCCGCGCCAAGGCGTGAGCGATGGCGGCTTCATGTTCAGGCGAACGGCCTGCGTAAGCGGGCTGGTGGAGCCTTGCAGGGATGCGACTTCTCGGCGACATGCGGCAACCTCAGTCACTTCTGCAGGATCAGCTTGTTGCGCCGCGTGATGCGCAGGCGGTAGCGTTCGCCGCAGTGTTCGATGCAGATCTCGCGCTCCCCATCGAACAGTTCCTTCGCGGAAACGACCTTCGGCGCGTCTGCCACCGCGTCGTCGTCGGCGTCCTCGTCGTCGCGGGGCAGGGGCTGCTGCGTCATGAGCGAATCCTTTGCGTGGTTGGTTCCCAACATCCTATCTTGTTGAGACTCGATTGCAATAGCGCATTTCCGACGTTTTTTCCAGGTTTTTTACACGTTCCGAAAAATCTGGAACTTTTTGTGGACATTCATTCGGCCTGAGATAGCATGACGTTGTTGAGATTGAATGTCATCTGAGGCTGCTCCGCTGTCGTCGCGGGTTTCCCCCGCTTCCGTTCGCAACGCACCTCCTCGAATGCTCCCAGCAAAACGAGGTGATCCCATGCGCGTTGTCGACTGGCGTTCCCATCTGAAGCCCACCCTGGTTACTGGCGGCGTCCTGCTGCTCGGATTCGTCCTGTCGCTGTGGCGCCGCCACGGCGACTCGCTTGTTGCTTCGTTGAAAAACACCGCCACGATTGCCGACTCGAAAACCCAACACGCGGCGCGTTGACCGACGCGCCGCGCCCGCCATCCCCACGCTTCTGGAGTTGCCATGCGAAAGTCGTTGGCCGTCCCTGCCGTACTCACTCTGCTCGCCTTCGCCGCCGTCGCGCCGGCCCATTTCATCTTCCTCGTCCCGAAGGACGCCCAGTCGGTGACGATCGTGTTCAGCGACTCGCTCACCCCCGACGAGAACGTGCCGATCAGCAAGGTCGCCGCCACGAAGCTGTACGCCCGCGCCGCCGACGGCTCGGCCGTCGAGGGCAAGCGGACCGAAGCGAAGGACCACTACCTCTTCGCCGTCAACGGCAAGCCCCCCGTCGAGATCGGCGGCACCTGCGTCTACGGCGTCCTCGCCAAGAAGGGCGACCCGTACCTGCTCGTCTACCATCCCAAGACGATCCTCGGCGACGCCGCCAAGTCCCCCGTGATCGGGAAGGGCTGGGACAAACTCCCGGTCGAGATCATCCGCGTCGAGGGCAACCGCTTCGGCGTGCTGGTCAACGGCAAGCCCGCCCCGGCCGACCTGGAGGTCTTCGCCATCGTCCCCAGCAAGGAAGACAACGCGACCTGCAAGACCGACGGCAAGGGGCAGTTCGTCGTCGCCGACCTGCCCAAAACCGGCGTCCTGGGCCTGCGCGTCCGCCACATCGAAGCCAAGAAGGGCGAACTCGACGGCAAGACCTACCAGGAAGTCCGCCACTACGCCACGCTGACCCTCACCCTCGGCGCCGCATCGCGGTGAAAAAATCCGTTCCTAACCACAGAGACACAGAGCACACAGAGAAAAGACAACAAGAGTGCCACGAACGAAACGGGATCCTTCCCCCTCTTCCTGCCTTTCACTGTGTTCTCTGTGCCTCTGTGGTTGGCTCCTTCTCCTGCTTCTTTAACGAGGAATCCGCCCCGCAACATCGGTTTCGACAACATCCTGAGGCTGCTACGCTGCCGCAGCGGACACGAGGTCCGCGTCCGATCGCAACGCACCTCCTTCACGTTTCTCTTCGTCAAGGAGTCCTGTCCATGCGTTCGCGCAACAACCGGAGCGGCTTCACGCTCATCGAACTGCTGGTGGTGATCGCGATCATCGCCATCCTCATCGCCCTGCTGGTCCCCGCCGTGCAGAAGGTCCGCGAGGCGGCGGCACGTTTGCAGTGCCAGAACAACCTCAAGCAGATCGCCCTTGCCACGCACAACTTCCACGACACCAACAAGAAGTTTCCGTACGCCACCATCGACCGCCAGCCCGGCGAAGCGGTCGCGACCTGGGCCACTGGCCTCACGCAGATCCTGCCCTTCCTGGAGGAGGACGACGTCGCCCGCCGCTGGAATCCCAAGCTCCCCCGCAACAGCACGCTCGACCCGGATGGCGACGGCACCACCAACGCCGGCCTCCAGCAGATGCTGATCCCGACCTACGTCTGCCCGTCGATGAACCCGCCCAGCGCCGCCCTCGCCGAGAACCGCGCCTACTGCAGCTACCTGTTCGCCAGCGGCACCCAGGACGTCTCGCTGCTCCACTACGCCAGCAGCCTCGGCGTCCCCGAGCCTGCCTACAACGGCGTCATCGTCCCGGTCAAAAATCCCGCGTACAACGTCGGCACGACCAA
>JAYSSW010000776.1:0-3284 GCA_043720335.1 Planctomycetia bacterium | reverse complement strand
CTGAGCCCGAAGCGCCAAGCGAGGCCGTACCGCGCGACGACGCGACGCGATCCGTGTCCCGTTCGCCGATGCGCCAGCCAGGCGCGGCTCTCGCTGCGCGAGTCGCCGTTCCCGCACTTGCGCCGTCGCGCGGGGCGGCCTCGCTGGCGCTTCGGGCTCAGGGTAAAATCGCCGAAACGAAAACAGCCCGCCGCGTTCTCACGCGGCGGGCTGTTTTCATGCACTCAAAGCGACTACTCGCGCCGGCCAGGCGGGGCGGCGGCGATCGGCGTGCGCACCTGCTGGAGGATGAAGACGCCGCGCTTGTTCGAGATGATGATGTCGGGGATGCCGTCGCCGTCGATGTCGGCGACCTCGAACTGCGTGCCGACGCCGGAGTCGTCGTCGATGACGTGCGGCGTGAACGACGTGACGCCGTCCTTGCTCTTCTTGGCCTCGAACCAGTAGAGGTAGGCCGGGTCGCCGGAGCCGTTGTCGCCGTTGCGCGAGTGGGCGTACCAGCGGCGGCCGGTGACGAGGTCCTTCTGGCCGTCGCCGTTGATGTCGACGAAGCGCAGCGCGTGCGTCTGCGACGGCAGCGAGAACAGGCCGCGGTCGCCGATCACGATGCTGACCTGGACCTCGCCCGACTCCGACTTCGCGTAGCCGACGCCGACCTCGAAGTGCGGCTGCTGCAGGACGCTTTCCTTCTCGCCGTCGGGGAGGATCGATTCGACGAACTCGACCAGGGCGCCCTTCTTCCCCTTCTCGGCGGGGGGGTTGGCGGTCGCGTTCTTGGCGTCCTTCTTGGCGCCGACGAAGAGTACCTTCCCCTTGTAGTTGCCGCCGATGTTCGCTTCCTTGGCGCCGGTCTTCGCCATCTTCTCGGCGTGCTCGCGGGCCATGCGGCTCAGCTCGGCGTTGGCGGCCAGCGGGGCGCGCTTCCCCTGGTGGTTGTAGCGCAGGCCGTTGACGGCGGCGTAGATCGCCTGCTCCTCCTTGCTGAGCGGGACTGAGCCAACCGACTTCCCCTGCGTGAAGGCGTTGGGGAACAGGTCGCGTGTGATGGGAGTGGTGGCGTCCTTTTCGTGCTTGAGCTGGTGCCACCAGAAGCCGCAGTCGTGGGCGGAGCTGCTGATGAGGTCGGCCTTGCCGTCGCCGTCCACGTCGAAGGCGTGGATGTCGGCGCAGAGGGGCAGGCCGCGCGTGAAGGGGTGGAACTTCCACGGCGTGGCGGGATCGACCTTCTCGGGCTGCTCCCACCAGCCGCCGGTGCAGAGGACGTCGACGCGGCCGTCGGCGTTCACGTCGCCGTGGCCCAGGCCGTGCGAGAACATCTGCGTGCCGGGGATCATCTTCCCCTTCGCGGACGGGCCGCTGATCGAGATTTTCTCCCACGGCTGGCGCGCGTCCTTGCCGGGGACGAAGGTGCACATCTCGCCCATGTCGTTCGACTTGGGCGGGTTCCAGCCCATAACGAGCGTCTTCTTGCCGGTCTTGAACAGGTCGATGAAGATGGGGGTTTCGTTGCAGGCGCTGGTGGTGAGCAGGTGCTCCTTCCACGGGCCCGTCCCCTTGCCGGGGTTCTCGTACCAGAAGCACGGGGCGCCGGGGAACGGGATGACGATGATGTCGTCGTAGCCGTCGCCGGTGTAGTCGTCGGCGAAGACGGCGAAGCATTGGCTGTAGGAGCCGACCGGCTCGAACTCGCGGTCCTTGCGGATGATGTGCCGCTTCCACTCGCCGGTCGGCTCCTTGGGCGCCTCGTACCAGCAGTCGCCGGTGACCACGTCCTTGCGGCCGTCCTTGTTCACGTCGAAGACGGCCACGCCCTCCGCGCGGAACTTGCGGTCCAGCACGGTCTTCTTCCAGCTGATCTTGAACCCGTCCTGCGCCTGCACGGGCAGGGCGAACAAAGACAGGGCCAGGCAGCCCAACCAAAGCCGATTCATGGGTCATCCTCTCGAAAAGCCAATCTCACGGGAGAGCAATGGAACCCGGATTATCGACGCCTCACGCCGCCGATGCAAGGAGAAGGTCGAATTTCTGAGTGGGAGAATTAGCCACAGAGGTCACAGAGAGCACAGAGGAAAGGCAGAGAAGACAGCGCCAAGCCCCAGGATGAGCGCAGCGACTCCTGGGGGTGAGAGGTCGCGAGGTTCGACCCCCACCAATCGCGTTGCTCATGGTGGGGCTTGGCGACAATTCCCCCCGTTTCGCTTGCATGCAGGACGCATGTCCTGCTAAATTGACGGAAACGATTTCACCGAGGGGACGTGATGATCCGCGATGCGATTTCTCGGCGGCGGCTGCTTCAGATCGGCGGCGCGGGGCTGTTCGGCGCCGGGCTGCCCGACCTGCTCGACGCCGGCCAGCGGCGCGGCGCCCGCGCTCGCGCCAAGTCGGTCATCTTCCTGCACCAGTTCGGCGGGCCGAGCCAGCACGACTCCTTCGACATGAAACCCGACGCCCCTGAGAACATCCGGGGCAACTACCGCCCCATCCGCACCAACGTGCCCGGCTTGTCCATCTGCGAGAAGCTGCCCCGCATGGCCGCGCACATGGACAAGGTTACGCTGATTCGCTCCATGCGCCACGAGATGCTCAACCACAACTCGGCCGGCTACTACAGCCTGACCGGCGTCGCTCCGCCGACCGACGACCAACGGCTGCGCGACTCGCGCGAGCTGTTCCCCGCCTGCGGCTCCATCGCCGACCGCTTCGCCCCCTCCGAGCCAGGCACCCCCAGCTTCGTGTCGTACCCGCACGTCATCGCCGACGGCTCAATTACCCCCGGTCAGCACGCCAGCTTCCTCGGCCAAACGCACGACCCGTTCTTCGTCGGCCAGGACCCGAACGCCGTCGACTTCCGCCTGCCCGAACTGAGCCTGCCCGCGAACCTGAGCATGCAGCGGTTGGAGAACCGCCGCGAGGTGATGAACCTGATCGACCGCAGCACGCGACTGCTGGAGATCTCGCCGCGCGCCCGGGGCATCAGCGCCCACTACGAACGGGCGATGACGATGCTGACCGCGCCGAACTTCCGCCGGGCGTTCGACCTGTCATCCGAGCCGGCAGCGTTGCGCGATCGCTACGGCCGCACCACCTACGGTCAGAGCTGCCTGCTGGCGCGCAGGCTGGTCGAAGCGGGAGTGCGTTTCGTGACGGTCTACTTCGCAGCGACGATCGGCGGGCAGCGCTTCTCGGAGGGCTGGGACACGCACGGGTTCAACAACAACCCGATGTACCCGATCCTCGATAATTATCTATTGCCGATCACGAACCAGACACTGCCGACGTTGCTG
>JAYSSW010000775.1:0-14858 GCA_043720335.1 Planctomycetia bacterium | reverse complement strand
GGGACGGCTGTCCCTGGGCTTTCTCTGGTTTGCTGTTCCTTGACGCAATTCGCGCCGGCGAAGGAACAGCATTTGCAAGCCATTCGCCATGCCCTGCGGATGCCCTGGCGAAATCGGGAACCTGGGTTCCCTGCGCGGGGAAGCGAAGGTTTCCCCGACCCGAACGGCTTTCCCGCCCAGGGAAAGCTTTGCCGAAAACCGATGGTTTTTTCTTGAGAAATCCTTTTTGAGCCGATACTTTGGGCGCACTGGTCCGTCTAATGGAAGGATGACATCGACGCCGCGCAAGCCGTGTCGCTGCTCCTCGTTCCAGGCATGGCCGCTGGTTTTCGCCCGGCTTCGTAGTATGCTTGGAACCAAACGAACCGTCAGGCATCCTCCCTCCAAGGACGCCCAAATCCAAAACGAAAGTCCTCTGCGGAATTTTGGTCCGCGTGCCGAACGAGCGGCGCCGGACAGAAACCACCGAGCAATTCGTCCTCTTCCTGGAAATCCATGCGTTTCGAGAACGTCAGCAGTGATGCAGGCAGCGAGCAGGCAGCAAATGGGATGCACAGGCAAGCAGTCGGCGCCGGCGAGTCGGCCGTCCTCGGCCCCCGCGCGGCGTCGCGCTTCCGAGGTTCACCCATGACCCTGCTCATGACTCCACCCACCCCCTCGGCGAACGGCAACGGGCACGCGGGCCACGCCGTCTCCTTCTGGGAGAACTGGTTCCAGCACGCCACGCCATCGCAGCGCCAGGAAGCGTTGTCACTCGCGGTGCAGCAAGGCTTGCTCGTCCAGCACCAGCTTCCGAAGGTCGCCAACGGCGTCGCTCCCAAGCCTGCCGCGCCGAAGCCGGAAGCCGCCGCCGCGACCGCCGCGACCGCCGGGTTGGCCGCGTTCCTCGCCGGGCTGGCCACCCGCACCGAACCGCTCGACGTGCTCGTCCCCGCCGACAACATCACTTGGCACGACCTCGAACTCGACGCCGTCCAGCAGCACGCCGTTCTCGCTGCCCTCTCGACCCCTGACCTCTTCCTGCTCCACGGCTGGCCTGGCACCGGCAAGTCGCGCGTCCTCGCCGAACTGCTCACCCAGGCCGCCGGGCGCGGCTGGCGCGTCGTCTTTCTCGCGTCGCACCACGCCGCCGTCGATGTCGTGCTGCAGCGTCTCGTCGGCCGGCACCAGGTTCTCGCCCTCCGCGGCCTCGAAAGCGACGAGTCCCCCGAACAGATGCCCGCCTGGCTGCGCAGCTTCACCTTCGCGGGCCAGAAGCAGGCCGTCCTCGACCGCGCCGTGCAGGGTGCCCAGGAATCGCGCCAGAAAGCCGAGGAGCTGTGCAGCCAACGGCAGCACGAGGAACCGCTCTGGGCCGAGCTGTCCGAGCTACTGGTGAAACACGAAGCGGTCCGCGCGCAGCAGACGCAGCTTCATCAGCAGACGGCCGCGATCGCCGACGAGCACGAACGCGCGATCGCCGATCCCGCCGACACGTCCCCCGTCGCACTGCAATGGCGCCAGGCCGAGCAAGCCCACGCCGCCGGATTGGCGGAACTGACGGCGCAGCGGCAGGCGACGCAGCTCCGGCTCGCCGAGCGCGACAACGAAATCGCCGCCGTTCGCGACAAACTCGCCGCTCTCGACGCCGACTGCCAGGCGAAACTGCATGGCCAGTGGTGGACGCCGGGTTACTGGAGCGCGACGATCACCGGCAAGCTCGCCGCCCGCGACGCGCTGCTCGCCCAGCTCGCCACGCTGGAGAAAGCCCCACTCGACGATCCGCACGCCTCGCATCTTGAGCGCGAGCAGCAGCTGGCCCAGCAGCGCGACGCCGAGCAGGCCCGCGCCAAGCAGACCGAGGCCGACCGCCGTCACGCAACCCACGCGCAGCAGATCCGATCGCTGGAAGCCGACGCCGCCCAGCTGCGGCAGCGCTGGGACGCCCTCGTCGCCACCATCCCGGTCGCCGAGCATCGCCCGGTGTCGCTGGACCGCGAGTCGCTGCACCCGGCCCGCAAGCACTGGGAATCGCGCCAGCACCACGAGCAGGAATGCTGCCGTTTCGCCCGGCAGTGGGCGGGCTACCTGGAGGAATCGGGCCGCTCCCTCGCCGAATCGTTCCTCGACCACGCCAACGTCCACGTCGGCACCCACGCCGCGCTGCTGTCCGACCGCCGGCTCCAGCAAGCGGTCGCCGCGCCGCTCGACCTTCTCATTCTGGAAGACGCCGACAGCCTGACCGAAAGCGACCTCGCCAAGCTGACCCGCACCACGCGCCGCTGCGTGCTCGTGGGCAACGCCTGCACCGAGTCGGCCCCCCCCGTCGCCGACACCGACAAGTCGCCGCGCGGCCGCAACGGGCTGCACTCGCTCGCCCCGCGCTGCTGGCCCCGACTGTGGCAGGCCCTCGAAGGCCACGCCACGCCCCTGCCCTACCGCTGGCTGCGCGACGGCGAACGCCTCGTCTGCCAACTGCTGCCGCTGCGCCCCGACGAAGTCGCGCGACTCCACTGCGAAGGGCTGGCCGACCAGGACGAGATCGAACTCCGCTTCCTGCGCCAGAGCCGAGGCCCGACGCGGCTCGCCCAGCTCGTCTTCCCCGCGTCGCAGTCGCTGGAGCAGGCGTTCCACTTCGTCGCCAGCGAACTCGACGAAACGCCCCTCGCCCCCGGCGCCCGCTCCCTCTGCTGGTCCGAGCAGCCCGACTCCTGGCTGGTCCGCACCTCCCCCAGCACCGAATCGCCCAGCGACTGGACCACCCTCGAACTAGGCCTGCGGCTCGGCTGGAACGCCGGCCCCGGCCCCGGCGAACTGCACGTCGCGTGCTTCTACTTCGAGAAGACCCACTGGACCAAACCCCTGGCCGCCGCCTGGCTGTCGCGCCGCCTCCAACGTGTCGTGACGGGCCGGGCCGTGTCGCTGCAGACGCCGCACCGCCTCGCAGCGCCGCTCGCCCGCTTCGCCGGCAGTGTTCTTTTCCCGCACGACGTCCGCCCCCGCGCCTGCGACTCGACCGATCCGTGTGTCGTCGAGATGGTCGCCGTCCCCGCGCTGCGCGGCGCCGCTTGGCCGAAGGAAGGGGCGGGGCTGGAGCAGGATCTGGCGACGCACCGCCTCGCCGACCGCCTGCCGCTGGAGCTGCGTCCGCACCTGCCGCCGCAAGGGGTCGTCAACTATCTCGAAGCGCAGGCCCTGGTCCGCCGCCTGGAGGCGTTCACGCAGGAACCCAACACAGCGGCGCCGGGCACGTTGAAGGTCGCGGTGCTGGCGATGCAGCACGCCCAGGCCGCGCTGCTGAAGCACCTGATCGAGCAGTCGCCGATCCTGGCGTCGCCGTGGTATGCGCTGGAGATCGGCACGCCGGCGCAGATGCAGCAGCGCGAATGCGACGTGGCGTTCGTCAGCCTGACGCGCAGTCACGCCCACCGCGCGGTCCCGTTCGACGACGACCCGCGCGGCCTGGCGCTGGCGCTGACGCGCGCTCGCCGGACGCTGCTGGTGTTCGGCGACCCCGGCACGCTGGCCAAGCGCAGCCACTGGCAAGGCCCGCTGGAGCACGTCGCCGCCGCCGCCGCCAGCGAGGAAGCGCGCCGCCTCGCCCGCCTCGTCGAGCACGCCCAAGCCGCCCCCGTTTAGCAGCGGAGCGCGGGTGCCGCGCGAGAACGAGATCCAGAGAGCAGGGCTGGCATCCGCCACGAAGCCGCAGGCGCAGGAACTGCGACCGGCAGGGAGCGGCAGCGACGCGCGGCGATGCAATATTTCGCTTTGTCCGAGCCTGAGCGCCGAGCGAAGGGGGTCGCCTCGTGAGGGCAATGCGACTCGCCGCCCTCCTTTCGCGTTCTTCACCCAATCGAAAATCCTGAAAAATCCTGTTGTTCCCAAAGATGCGTGAGGTACAAGCGAAAGAGACTGTGGCGTCCCAGCCGGCGATGCACGCCGCGTTCGCAGGAAGCCCTGTGTCCTAGCCTTGGCATCGTTTTTCCATTCGGAGCGTTTCCATGAAGAATCTCCTCAGGACGTTCACGCTGAACCTCGCTCTGCTGGCGAGCACGCCTGCCGCTGCCCTCGCACAAACGGCGGAAGAAGAGCGCGTGGTCAAAGACTTGATCCCCGCGAACTCCGCAAACACCATGCGGGGGGACTGGCGAATCGAGGGCAAGGAGCTGGTGCAGCTGGGCAAGACGCCCACCACCCTCTTCTTCGGGAACAAGAACTGGGGCGACTTCAATCTCGAGGTGGATTGCAAGCGCGACGCGGGCCCGGAAGGCTTCATGGTGCTTTTCCGAGCGGTCGACGCCAGGAACTACCACAGTTTCGCGCTGGGCAGCTACGCGGCTACCTACCACGAGGTGTTCCGCGTCCAGGACGGCGACTGGATCCGTCGCGTCGCGCCGCTTCCCATGAAATGGGAGCAGGACTTGTGGTGCAAGATCCGCGTCGAGGCGCGCGGCGAGCTTTTCAAATGTTACCTGGACGGCCGCCTGCTTTTCGAGTTCAGCGACAGCCGCTTCCCTCTTGGACAGGTCGGGCTGGGGACGTGGAACGCTTCGGTCCGGTTCCGGAACATCAAGGTCGCTAGCGCCGACGGAAAAACGATCTTGTGGGAAGGTCTGCCTGCCAACAAGTCCGTGAAGAAGGATCAGCTAGGAGGCGGCGCGAGTTCGCTTCCGGTCATCATTCCGCCGGACAAGCTGCCTCGCGTGGCCACGCCGCCCGTGTATTCGCCGCCCCTCTTTGATCCGTCGGGTCTGGGTGCTGCTCCCCAGACGCTTGTGCCGGACGCGAAGAACGCGCGGCAGGAGGTCGAGGTCCAGATCCTGGAGGTCCAGCGGAATATCGAGCGAGCGCAGGCGGACGTCGACCGGAGCCAGGTGGACATTCAGTTCTGGGCCCGCACCGTTCAGGACGGCGAAGAAGCTCTTCGGAACGCTAAGACCAACACGCAGCTCATCCTGATCGGCGGCGCGTTGGCGGGATCGCGCAGCAAGATGGCGCAGGCAGAGCAGTTCCGCTCCGTAGCGGAAATCTACTTGAACTCGCAGCGCGACGCCCTGGTCCGGTTGCGGCAAGCCCTGATTCGGCTGCCCGACGCGGCACCTCCAACGACCATCCCGCCGAAATTGATCAGCCCGCCCGGCACAGGGCCGGCTTTCTAGTCCATTTCTGGCCCCGTCTCGCAATGGTCGGCGCTTCAGTGATCCCACCATTGACCCTCAAATTACGGCCTGGAAACCGTGACACAGCAACTCCCCTCTTGCTCGGCCTCCTCCTGTGCCGCCGCATTCGGCTTGCTCCGCGCTGCCGCTTCGGCTATCCGTTTCCGCGTGCTGCGTGCTAAGCGGAACAGGAGACCCACGCGCCGGAGGTTTCGAGATGAAGAACGCTCTCTTCGCCACGATCGCGTTCCTCGGCGTTTCCTGCGCGACAGGACCGTTGCTTGGCCCTGGCAGCAGCGTGCCGAGCGACGACAGCAGCCAGCGCGTCGAGGCTTTGTTCGAGTCGATGCGCGACGGCACCTACAAAGGATTCGGACATTGCGAGCCTTTTCCTGAACTTCAGCTGGCCGACATCCCTGCTTTGCTGGAACACGTCGACAGCCCTCGCCTCCTGGCAACCTTTCCGATGAACTCCCTTTCCTCCAGCTGGACCAATGAATGCAGTGAAGGCGTCGCCGCCCTTTGGCTGATCGAAGGGATCCGAAAAGGGGGCAGGTACGCATCGCTGAATCCGCGACTCAACGGCAACCGAGAAGAATCCGAATCCCACCGTCCCGCCGCCGCAAAGGCGTACCGCGCATGGTGGGAGACCGCGAAGCAGGTTCCCGTGGGGCAGGCCGCGAAACTGCGCGAACTCGATCCCCTCAAAGGCACCGGTTTGGCCTGGCATTGACGGCGCAGATACCTCAACTGACAATGAGTGGCGGCCGATGCACAGGTGAAAGGCGAGCCGTGGCCCGTATGGGGCCGGGTAACGCCGATGCCGCAGGCGAGGAGCCGCGCGACGCGTCGTTCGGCTCGCCTGCGGCGTCGGCGTTACCCGGTCCCTCACGGGCCACGGCTCGCCATCATCAGAGCTTGCGAGTGGCAAACCCTCGCTGCGGCGCGAGGCGAAGCGGACGAAAGCCCCGCACGGAGGCGACATGATGCGGATCTCGTTCGACCTGGACGACACGCTCATCTGCTACGGCGACGGGCTGCCGAGGGAGCCGCGCCTGCCGTGGCATCGACGGCTGCTGGCGGGGGACGAGCCGCTGCGGCGCGGCGCCCGCGTCCTGCTGAACCAGCTCCGCGACGACGGCTGGGAACTGTGGATCTACACCACCTCGCTGCGGCCGCCCCGCGTGGTCCGCCGCTGGCTGCGGTATCATGGAATCGTCGTCGCCGGCGTCGTCAACCAGGACGTGCACGACGCGCAACTGAAGTCGGTGCTGCGCGACCACCGGCCCAGCAAGAACCCCGCCGCGTTCGGCATCGCGCTGCACGTCGACGACTCCGAAGGCGTCCGCATGGAAGGCGCCGCCCACGGCTTCGAGGTGGTCGTCGTCGCACCGCACGACGAGGCATGGGCGGAGAAGGTGCGGCACGCGGCGCGGGAGATCATGAGCCGGCGTGCTTGAGGCGATGTGTCGTGGGACGCCTCGCCCATCCAACCGAAGCATGGTGGCCGCTTGCGAGTCACTGTGCACGGGGTGAGTAATCCGCGAGCGGCGTGTATGATGGAGAAAAGGAGCGTGCCATGAGCAATCTGGTTCGTCAATGGATCGAACTGTTCGACGCGATGCCTGAAGTGGACAAGCGTTCCGCGCTTGCCGAGATCCAACGCCGAAGCCAGCCTATGGAGGCGGACCTGGCGGATGTGGACCTCGACGCGTTGGCCGACGAGTTGTTCGCGGCGATGGACGCTGAGGAGTCCACCCATGCCGACCGCTGACCGTGGCTCGGTGTGGATCGTGGATCTGGGATTGGCCGCGAAGGTCCGCCCGTGCCTGATCCTGAGCATCCCGACCGACGCACAGGACCGAGTGTTGATGACGGTGGTGCCTCACACCACCAGCGTGCAGGGCACCCAGTTCGAGGTGGACATCCCAGCCACGTTCCTCAAAGCCGGCGTCTTCGACGCGCAGCAAGTTGTCACGGTCGCTCAAGCTCGACTCATCAAGCATGTCGGCGATCTCGCCACGGCCGAACTGGCACTCGTTGAGGAGGCGGTCCGGCAATGGCTCGGCTTGTGATCGATGGCTGCGGAGCCGTTTCCCAACCTTGCACCAACTGCGAGCCAATGGCGTTTCGTCGCCGGGCTCGTTGGAATCGCGAATGACGCTGGAGGATCGATCCCGTGATGTACCGCGTTCCGCTCGTGTTCACGCCGCAGCCGGAGGGGGGCTACACCGTCACTTCCCCGGTGCTGCCCGAACTGCTCACCGAAGGCGACACGCTGGAGCAGGCCCACGCCAACGTCCGCGACGCCTTCGAGGCGGTCGCCGAGATCTACGCCGAGCAGGGGCGAGCGCTGCCAGCCAGCATTTTCCTGCCCGCACCAGCCGAAGTTGTCTGGTCGGACGCGTTGATCGGCAGCCCATGAAGTACCGCGAAGTGGCTCGGAAACTGCTCGCCCCGGGATGCCATGAAACGCCTCGCACCGGCGGCGGATCGCACCGCGAATGGCACAACCCGACACCAGCCTTTCAACGGTCGTGCCAGACTGGGGCGGCAGCGACCTGAAACTCGGCACCATTCGTGGAGTCGTTCGTCAGCTGGGTCTGGACTGGTCCACGTTCGTCCGCGCGTGAAGATTGTTGAGTTGGCCTTGTTTCGCGACCGTCTCTTGACCTGCCTCGCTTCGGTTGACCGCAGGTCACTGGAAGTTTTCTGAACCATCCGGCCACGCGGGATGAGCATGCTCACCCGGCTCATTCCGAGGAGCGTGACATGGAAAACGAATCCGACAACCAAAGGAAATCTCGGACGGAACTTCGGGAACTGCTTCGCAATCCTTGCATGCTGAATCTCGTATGTGGCTTGTTCGCCCTGGAACGGGTGTATGCCGTCATGGCGATCGCCACGCTCAAACCGGAGTATGGGCACTACATCGCGGTTGTTGTCTACACACTGGGTTTCCTGCTGGGGCTTGCTTCGCTTTGGGAGCCGGCGCCATCGAGAGAGCCCGGCACGAGCCAACTGCGAAACTTGATGCTGGCGGCGACAGGGGCTTCGTACGCCCTGCTTGTCCTTGGCTCGCTGTGGTTGTTGTTCATCGTGTACATCGACATTGGCGTCAACATGGAAGCGATGCAGAAAAAGTAGCTCCGCGATGCGACTCCGCGCCCCGTGCCTCTGGCTGCTGCGCCCCGCCGTCCTCGGCGTGCTGGTCGCCGCCGCGTGCGCGGCGTGGCAGCTCCGCCCGCTGTCGCGCGACGTGCTGATCCCGGTGCAGTTCGGCGACGGGCGCTGCGGCTACATCAACGACGCGGGCCGAGTCGCCATTCCGGGCGTGTGGAGTTTCGCTCCGGATTTCGGCGCGCATGGCCTCGCGTCCGTGGGCACGAAAGACCGCAAAGTGGAATGGATCGACCGCTTCGGAACTGTCGTGATTCCGTTCAAATGGGAATACGGGGACGACTTCGGCGAGGATGGCCTTGCACGCGTGACGAAAGACAAGAAATGGGGCTGCATCGAGCTCACCGGGAAAATCGTGGTGCCCGTCGAATGGGATCGATTGCACCGCTTCGATCGTGCCGGCGTGGCCCTGGTCGAAAAAAATGGAAAGTGCGGGTGGATCGATCGACAGGGCACACTCGTCCTTCCGCTCGTGTGGGACGAAGCCAAGTCGTTCGACGCTTCGGAACGGGCGACGGTGAGGAAAGGCAGCAAATGGGGCTGGATCGACCGAACCGGCTCAATCGTGACTCCTCTCGCCTGGGACGACATCACGAAGTTCGACCACCAGGGCTGGGCGGCCGTGCGCCGCAATGGGAAGTGGGGCTGGATCGACCAGACCGGCGCCGAGGTACTGCCGTTCGTCTGGGATCATGCGTCGGAGTTCGACGCGCAGGGAATGACGCTCGTCGGCAAGGAAGGCCGGCACGGCTGGATTGATCGCGCGGGAAAGATCGTGATCCCGCTGACATGGGAAAACGCGGGGGAGTTCGACACATTCGGCTTGGCGCAGGTGAAGCGGGGCTTGAGGTATGGATGGATCGACCGCGCGGGCAAAGTCGTGCTGCCGCTCGAATGGCACGACGTGACTGAGTTCAATTCGTTCGGCCTGGCTCAACTGTGCCGGAACGAGAAATGGGGCTGGATCGACGTAACCGGGACGATCGTTGCTGCTCCGCAATGGAGGTATGTGTTTCCCTTCGCGGATACCGGGTTGGCTTTGGGCTTCCACGATGACCAATGGGACTGCATCGACCGGAACGGCAGGATCGTCTTCTCGGCACCGGGACGGATGGCGCATGCGCGTTCCGAAAAGCAAGGCGGACACATCATCGCATGGGGCAGCGTCGAGCCGGGCTTCGTCGAGAATTGGACCGAGCGGATCGCGGATTGGCTGGGCAAGCCGGTGAACGATGACGATGACCCAACGCGCCGGCTCTGCCACGTCTACGACCGCACGGGGCGTCTCGTCTGGCGCAGCGACGATCCGAATCGCCACCTGCCGTGGCTCGTCGGCGCGCTGGCGGCGGGCCTGACGTGCCTCGACGCGCTGTGGCTGCTCTGGCGCCGCGTGCGGGCGCCGCGCGAGCCGGCGTGCCGAGCGGCGTGAGCCGTCGGGCGACTCTTCTCCTCGCCGCGCGGGGGCTGCCGCTTCCTGCCGGCCGCGGCTCTGGTCGCTGCGCTCGGTCGTTTGTTCGTGGCTCGCGGTTGCTACAATACGCGCATGGAATCCCGCGATTGTCCCCTGTGCGCCAAGCTGGCGCGGCTGCACGAACTGCCCGACGACGAGGTCGTTTGGCGCTTCCCTCGTTCGGTCGCCCTGCTCGGCCCCTGGCAGTACCACACCGGCTACTGCGTCCTCGTCGCGCGCTCCCACGCGCGCGAACTGCACCACCTGCCCGACGACGTTCGCCGCGACTTCCTCGACGAAATGACGCTGCTCGGGCATGCCATCGACAACGCCTTCCAACCACGCAAGCTCAACTGCGAAGCGCTCGGCAACCAGGTTCCGCACCTCCACTGGCACCTCTTCCCGCGCCGCCACGACGACCCCCACACCCTCGACGCCGTCTGGCTGGGCTTCGACCGCGCCCAGCGCGACGACGCCGAGAAGCAACGGCTGCTCGCCTGTGAAATCCCCCGCAGCGGCATCGTTCAAACCCTCCGCCGACACCTCGAACTCCTGGGCGCTCCCTCCGCATGAATCCTCTCCGCATCGGCACGCGCGGCAGTCCGCTGGCGCTCTGGCAGGCCCACCACATCGCCGGACGCCTCCGCGCCGCCGACCCCGCTCGCACGGTTGAATTGGTTGAGATCGTCACCGTCGGCGACCAGGTCCTCGACGTGCCGCTCACCCAGCTCGGCGGCGACGGCGCCTTCACCAAGGCGATCCAGCACGCCCTTTTGGACCATCGCGTCGACGTGGCGGTCCACAGCCTGAAGGACCTGCCGACCTTCGTCGTGCCCGGCCTGATGCTCGCCGCGGTGCCGGAGCGCGGCCCGACCGGCGACGCCTTCGTGTCGCGCAAGCATCGCAGCTTCGCCGACCTGCCGGCGGGGGCGGTCGTCGCCACGAGCAGCCTGCGCCGCAAGGCGCAGATCCTGAACCGCCGGCCCGACCTGAAGCTGGTCGACATCCGCGGCAACGTCGACACCCGGCTGCGCAAGCTCGTCGAACAGAACCTCGACGCGACCATCCTGGCCGAAGCGGGGCTGCTGCGGCTGGGGCTGGCGGGCCACATCACCGAGATCCTCGACAGCGCCTGGATGCTCCCCGCCGTCGGCCAAGGGGCGCTCGGCCTGGAATGCCGCGTCGACGACATGGCGACGCGCGAGCTGCTGGAAAAGGTCAACGACGCGGCGACCCGCTTCGCCGCCCTCGCGGAACGGGCGATGCTGCGCGGCCTGGGCGGCGGCTGCCAGGTTCCCATCGGTGGGACGGCGCGCGTCGCCGACGGCACGCTGACGCTGCGCGGCGTGGTCCTTCCGCCCGACGGCACGCAGCGCATCGAAGCGACGCTGGCGCTGCCGGAAGCGCAAGCCGAGGAGTGCGGCGCCCGCGTCGCCGCGACGCTGATGGGCCAGGGCGCCGCGGCGCTGCTGAAGGAGTGAGGCAGACCGCGACGCAAGCCCCAGGATGAGCAACGCGATTCCTGGGGGTTCGACCCCCACCAATCGCTTCGCTCATGGCGGGGCTTGGCGCGTGCATTTGCTCATCAACAGCGCGCAAAAAACAACCGCTGCTCCGGGCGGGTGGGTCGCCGGGAGCAGCGGTCGGTGGCGTGGGGCTTGGCCTGGGTCCGTGCTAGAAGCCGAACTCGATGCCGAAGCTGAAGCCGTGGGCGAGGAAGCTGTCGTTGATGATGCTGGGGCGGGTCGGGGCGATGCCGCCGAAAGTCGCGTTGAAGTTGGCGTCGGTCGGGATCTGGCGCGAGTCGACGACGCTGCTGATGTGCGAGCCGGCGCGGGCGACGCTGCTCCAGTACATCACGTTGTAGCCGCCGAAGACGCGGACGTGCGAGTGGAGCTGGTAGCTGAGGGTGGCGTTGACTTCGGGGATGATCGAGAAGTCGCTGACGGAGGTGCTGCCGATGTTGGAGGGCAGGGCGAGCAGGCCCCCCTTGAGGGTGGTGGCGGCGCGTCCGGCGACGGGCTGGAACATGGTCGAGTAGCCGTCGATGTAGAGGTTCTGGCGGGTGTTGCCGAGGGCGAGCTTGGCCTCGGTGAAGAGGCTGAATTTGCTGACGTTGAGGACGCCGCGGACGCCGAACTGTCCGCCGTCGAACTGGTTGCGGACCTTGAAGGAGTCGGTGACGCTGGTGGAGAAGCCGGTGGGCAGGCCGAGCTGTCCGTTGAAGTTCGGGTTGCCCAGGTTCCCGCCGATGCGGCTGTTGATCTCGACGACTTCGCCGAGGTCGGCGTGCCGGTAGCCGGCGAGGAAGTCGATGTGCAGGTTGTTGGCGTCGCAGATCGGGAAGAACATATTGGCTTCGACGCCCCACAGGCTGAGGCGGCTGACGACGGTGGCGCTGCCGTTGGCGATGCCGGGGACGTTGATGAACTGGACGTCCTCGGTGCCCGCCCCGTTCGCCACCGGAATGTCGATGAGCTGGACGGGGCGCGACAGGAGGATGCCGGTGGCGTCGGGTGAGCCGCCGGAGAACAGGGTCTTGTTGCGGTTGAACCAGAAGCCGGTCACTTCGGTGGCGGGCAGGATGCCCGACGCGAGGCCGATGGTGGCGCGGCTGCCCTGGAGGCGTTCATACTTGTAGTCGCCGGCGGGCAGGAGCTGGACGGTGCCGGGCTGGCCGAGCGCGCCGACCTCGGCGCCGGGGTTCGTGGTGGTGGTGATGAGCGGCGTGCTGAGCTTGCCGTCGTCGATCCACCAGCCAAGGTACTCGCCCCGGACGGTGAAGTGGTAGGGGGCGGCGCGGCGGGCGCGCGGGTCTTCGAGGTCGGAGAAGGCGTTGGGGTTGCCGTCGGCCTTCATCGAGAACGGCGAGACCGGTTCGCCCGAAGGCGGGGCGGCGTTCGGGAAGTCAGGCCCCTGCTGCTGCATCGGCTCCGAGCCGAACACGGGACGGATCGGCCCCTGTCCGCCCGGCATCATGCCTGGACCGCCCATGCCAGGTCCGCCCGGCATCATGCCCGGTCCGCCCATGCCGGGTCCGCCCGGCATCATGCCCGGCCCAGGCATCCCCATGCCCGGAGGCGGCATCATGCCGGGGCCGCCCGGCCCGGGAGGTCCTTGGCCTGGCATGAACTGCGCTTCGACCGGAGCGACGACGCTCCCCAGCCCAAGCAACCCGCTCGCGATCATCCCCCAGCGCTTCCACCCGTTTCGCATGGCTGCCTCTCCCACCTTGCTTCGCCCGGCTTGCCCACCTAGGCGCGTTGCTCGGAACTTGAGATGGTTCAATCTCTTCTTTCAGTGGAATCGGCGTTCCAGCCCGCAACCTTGAGCGATTCGGCAGAATCCGCACGCCAGACTTGTTCGGCACTAACCGCGCAGCTTGCCAGGACGGGGACGTTTTCAACCACGAAGGAGCACGAAGGGACACGAAGGAAATGCAGCAAGTGCGAGTGCCTGCCGCGTGCCGGCGAACGGCCTGCGTAAGCGGGCTGGTCAGGACGGGGAGGATTTCAACCACGAAGGAGCACGAAGGGACACGAAAGAAAGACGGGAAGTGCGAGTCCCTGCCCGCGTTCCGGCGAACGGCCTGCGTAGGCGGGCTGGTGGGAATTTGCAGCGTCAACCTCCCAAGGGCGAGGGCGAAGCATGAGCCAAAAGAGAAAGGCGGCGCAGCTCGTGGGAGCCGCGCCGCCTTCGTGTTGGCTTCGTGTTGTCGGTGCCGCGCGAAAATCAGGGGGTGGGGGTGTTGGGGTTGGGGAAGCCTTCGAAGTTGAAGATCTTCATAGCGGTGGCGACGGCGAGGGGGTTGATGCCGTCGATCGCCGCCTTGGAGATGGTCCAGTAGTCGCCGGTTCCGGCGCCACCGTCGAACAGGAAGTTGTTGGCGAGCGTTCCGCCGAAGAGGGCGGCGTTGGCGCCGATGGTGAGGTGGTCGTCGTCGGCGCCGAGGTTGACGTTGAGCGTGCCGCCGAAGGTGGCGGCGTTGACGCCGATGTTGACGACGTCGGCGCCGGCGCCGGTGTTGAGGTTGGTGACGCCGCCGACCGAGAAGCCGGCCGCGCTGCCGATGTTGAGGGTGTCGACGCCGCCGTTGTCGAAGTAGTTGAGGACGCCGCCGACGCTGAGCTGGGCGAGGTTGACGGAGGCGTTGCCGGTGCCGTCGAGGTAGGTGAGGGCGCCGGTGATGGAGACGGCGCCGCCGGTGCCGATGTTCACCGTGTTGGTGCCGGTGCCGTTGTTGTAGATGGCGGCGCCGCCCGTGCCGTTGACGCTGAAGTTGTCGATGGTGACGAGGCGGTTGTTGGTGGTGGCGGCGTTGGTGACGGAGAGGAGCCCGCCGACGCTGCTGGGGCTGGCGCCGCTGAGGGTGACGTTGGTGTTGTTGCCAGCGGTTCCGTTGTTGAGGTAGAGGTTGCCGGAGCCGGTGTAGTTGTCGAAGTTGATGCCGTTGTTGCCGGTGGCGGCGCCGTTGATGACGTTGACGGTGCCGGCGAGGCTGACGGCGGTGGAGGTGCCGACGTTGGTGAAGTTGGAGCCGCTGGCGCCGTTGGAGAGGATGGCGGAGGTGCCGGAGGTGGTGAGGCGGTTGAGGAAGATCTGGTTGCTGGTGGTGGAGGTGCCGTTGGTGGCGGTGAGGATGCCGCCGACGGTGGTGGCGGCGGCGAAGCCGACGTTGATGCTGTTGGCGGAGCCGCCGGTGTTGTTGATGCTCAGGCTGGAGCCGAAGGTTCCCTGGGCGATGAAGACGTTGTTGGTGCCGGCGGCGGTGGCGGTGTTGGTGACGGAGACGGCGCCGGAGAGGGAGTTCGTGATGGTGTTGCCGAGGTTGACGGCGTTGGAGGGGGAGGAGCCGTTGGTGAAGGAGTGGCTGGCGGCGGAGCCGGCGGTGACGCCGTTGACGGTGATGGTGTTGCCGCCGGCGCCGCTGGCGCTGGTGTTGCGGGCGTTGATGATGGAGTTGAAGGTGCCGCCGGTGACGGTGATGGAGTTGCTGGAGTTGGCGCCGTTGGTGAGGTAGGCGGGTCCGCCATTGGCGGTGACGTTGGCGCCCTTGCTCAGCGAGATGGAGGCGGCGCCGGCGCCGGCGC